>JAHDCG010000175.1:4484-10876 GCA_020629965.1 Saprospiraceae bacterium
ACCTTGAATTTCAGCAAGACCTTCTGTCGTAGAGACGTTGCACTGCGACGTCTTACCGGGAGAGAAAAATCAAACTAAAGACTTCTTCTCGTTTACCAAGCAGGGAACTTTGTACAAACACGGGAAAACACGTTTTAGATGAAGGCAGCGAAGCAAAATCGCTCATTTTTGAGAAATATTCAACCCTCTTTCACCGACAAAAAACCGAACAACCCCGCCCCAAAAACTTTCTACCAAAACCAAAGACAATCCTGTCCGAAAGAAAAACTAAATCCTACGACTTGTCCATGAAAAAATTCGATGTAATCGTAATCGGCAGCGGCCCCGGCGGCTCCAAAGTTGCAAAAAAATGTGTAGAAGCCGGTAAGAAAACCGCAATTATCGATATGCGCTTCGGCGGCACCTGCGCCCTGCGCGGCTGCACACCCAAGAAAGCTATGGAAGCCGTCACGACCACGCTTTCTACGGCAAAATTGCTCAGCGGACACGGCGCACCCGAAAAATCGAATTACAAAGTTAAATGGCAGGATTTGCAAAAACACCGCGCTCATTTCACGGACGACGTGACCGAAGACACCATCGAAATGTTCAATGATACGGGCATGACGGTCATCGAAGGCAAAGCCGTTTTTTCCGATAAAAATACCGTCACCGTCGGCAAAAAAAGCTACTCCGCCGAGCACATCGTGGTTGCCGTCGGTGCCGAGCCGCGCTCGATGGATATCCCCGGCAGCAAGCATTTACTGTACAGCGAAGACTTTATTTATCAGGACAAATTGCCGAAAAAAATCATCTTTGCCGGCGGCGGTTACATCGGTTTTGAAATGTCGCATATCGCGGCGACCTGCGGTGCGGAAGTGACAATCGCGGCGGGTTCGGAGACGCCGCTGTCGCAATTCGACCCCGACCTCGTGCAGCATTTAATCAAAGCCACCGAAGACAAAGGCATCGAGGTCAAACAGGGATTTGATGTCGTTGAAATCAAGAAAAAAGGCAAAAAGCTCGTCGCCGTATTGGAAAATGAAAACGGCAAAAAAGAGGAAATTAAAGCCGACGCGATTTATCATTCCGCCGGGCGCGTGCCGCAGACCAAAGCCCTTAAACTCAAAAAAGCCGGCGTCAAAACCGACGACAACGGCGCAATAATCACTAACCAAACCATGCGCAGTAATAGTAACAAGCACGTGTGGGCGGTGGGAGATGTGACGGGTAAAATTCCGCTTACGCCCGTCGCGGAGGTCGAAGGCAGCGTCGTCGCGGACAATATTTTAAAAGGTAAAAAAGAGCGCATAGATTACGCACATTTTCCGTCCGTATTATTTTGTCACCCGAAAGTCGCTTCCGTCGGCAAACTCGCAAGCGAACTCGACGAAGCCGGCATCGAATACCAAACCGTCGAAAACGAAATTACCGACACCCTCACCGAACGCGCCTACCACAGCCGCTACGCCGGTGCGAAAGTTTTTCTCGACAAAAAGGGCGAAAAAATCCTCGGCGCACACCTCATCGGGCAGCACGCCCACGAGACGATAAACCTGTTTGCGATGGCAATGCAGCACGGCATTACGGCAAAAGAATTACAAAAAGTACGCATGGGCTATCCGACGGCGGGCAACGGCGTGAGAGGCTTTGTGTAAAGGTTTATGGAAAAAACGATTACTTTTCCGTTTTTTCGAAGCAGCCTAAATTTTCTTGCATGTACAACCGCCCGCCCGGCAAAACCCGCCGCGACATTCCTTTTTACCATGACAAAACCGAAGCGGAATTTTCCCGCGACAAGTACGAAAACTACGAGCAGACCGTGCGCCGGCAACTGCTTTTACACTACGGCGAAAAAGTGACGGGCGTTTATCCTTACGCCGAAATTGAACAATTTATCCTAAATCGCATTCCGCAAGAGGGCGAACGGAAAATTCTTGAAATCGGCTGTGGTGTCGGGAAAATCAGCGGAGTAATTGCCGCACAAAATCCGACTTTTCAATGTGTCGGTATTGACTTTAGCTACCAACCCTTGCGGGCGGCACATGACTTTCTGACACAAGGAAAAGATTTGGAAATTAACGGCGAGCGACAAGGATGGAAAAACGCGATATTGCCGGGAGAAAATTTGCAAAATCTCGATTTTATTTTAGCCAAAGCAGAAAATTTACCGTTCAACGACGACACATTCGACGTCCTTTTTTCTTGCTTTTTGTTAGACCGCGTCGAGAATATTTCGGCGACAATTTCAGAAACGCACCGCGTTTTGAAACCCGGCGGAAAACTGCTGACCGTGCTGCCGCAAAATTTTCAAAACGCCGAGCATTGGCAATATTTTTTTCCGATAGAAAAGCTGTTGACCGAAATGAAAAAAAACGGTTTCACGCTCTCCGCAACCGTCAAAAACATACAAATCACCGAACCTTTAGATGCCGCCGGTAATGCCGTAATTTGGCGATGTAAAGCGTGGCAAATGACTAAAAAATGTTGAATTGATGAGTTGTTGAATCGTTGAAAAAGCGCACGAATATGCGGTTCAAGCAACACGCGTTCAACGATACAACATTTCAACGATTCACAATATTTATGAAAACCTTCATCATCTTCGACATCGACGGCACTCTGCTGTACTCCAACAAAATTGACAGCAAATGCTTCGCGGAGAGTTACGAAACCAAATTCGGTAAGAAATTTCCTTCCATCGACTGGACTGATTTTCCGCACGTTACCGACCATACCATTTTCGGTACGGCATTTCGGACTCATTTTAATCGCACGGCAACCGCCGCAGAAATCACCGATTTTGAAAATGATTTTGTCGCACTAATGCAGCAAAAAAGAAAAGAAACACCCGAGGAATTTCGGGAAGTACCCGGTGCGCGCCAAACCATCGAAAACCTACTGGCGGACGACCGCTTTGAAGTCGGTATCGCCACCGGCGGCTGGCAAAAACCCGCACGTTTTAAACTCAATCACATCGGCATCGACTACACCGAGCTGCACGACGGCTACGCCGACCGGAAAGAAACCCGCGAAGATATTATCAAGGAAGCTATCGAAAAGGCGGCACAACGTCAGGCAAAATACGACCGCATCGTTTACGTCGGCGACGCGATTTGGGATGTGACGACGACCCGCAACATGAATTTACCGCTCATCGGCATCCGCCGCAACGGCGACCGCGAGGTGTTGGAACGGGCGGGTGCGCGGCATATTTTGCAGGATTATAGTGATTATAATGCGTTTTTGGAAATGGTGGATGTGGCGGAGACGCCGGTGTAAATATGAATAATATCGATTAAAAAAAATCCAAAAAATCCCGTTAATCCTGTCTGCTTCTCAAATCCTGTCCGAAAAAATCCAAATAATCCCGTTAATCTTGTCCAAATAATCCCCCTTAAAAATCCGTAAAAGTCCGCCCCGCATTCCGCCCGAAATTCGTGTTATTATCGTTGCCGAAACCCGCACCGCTGCCGCCGCCGCCCTGCGGCACACTGCGGTACATCTCCGCCTGCCAGCCCGGGTTATTGACCTCGCCGCGTGCCGTGCTGTGCAGCAAAATGAAGTTACCCGGAGAGAGGGAAGGATTGTAAAAAATGAACTTCACCAAATTTTGGTTGGTCTCCGGAAAGTCGTTGTAAGACCACACCTCGTAGGGCGGCGCGCTCGGGTCGTTGTTTTCGGCGACCATGTCCGAGGGCTGCCCGTAGCGCATATAGACGTAGCCGCGGTCGGTCTCAAAGCCGTAGCCGAAACCCGAATAAAACTTCTCGTCAATCGCCTGTGCCACCGCCATATATTCGAGATAAGCATCGTAGGGTCTGACCGGGTTTTGCTCCGCCCAGTAGCTGAACAGGTAGATTCTTTGCGCTTCGATATTGCCTTCGCGCACTAAGCTGTTGAGGTGTTCGCCGTCTTGGTCGTTCAAAATGACGGCAATGGCGCGCAGTGAATACGTCACCTGCTCGGGGCTTAAGCGTTGCACAAACTCATCGTTGATGGTCTCGGCGGTGACTTCCATATTTTCGATTTCCAAATAAGGATTGCTGCGCTGAAAAGCAACGGTTTCGCGGTTGAGCAGTTCGTTTTCGCGGTTGCGAATTTCGACGGCGAGTTCGTAATTTCCGGAAGGCAAAGTGCTGATGTCCGTTTGCAAAAGCAGCACGGTCGTCGGCTCGGGTTTCTTGCGTTTGTGACCGATGGAAATGGGTTTGGAAGGCTTATCGTTGACAATTTTATGCACCGTGTAAGTCACCAAATAATCCGAACCGATGGCTTGGTCGGCGTGGTAAATTTCGTTATAAAAAATGAGACGGTCGGCGCGTTTGTTGTAAAAATTAAAGGCAAGCGGCTCCAATTGATACCCGTTTTTAACCAAAACATTTTCGCTCGTCGCCTTTTTAAAAGAGGCAAGCAGTTGAATTTCAGACTGTTGCAAAATATCACCCTGATAATCTATCGCAAAGTTCACGGTTTTTATTACCGCTTCTTCCTCCGCATTTTTATCGGTCGCTTTTACCTCGGCGACATAATTTCCCTTCGGTAAAATAAATCTTTTCAAGTCCAAAAAATCCGGCATTCCGCGTGTTATCGGTCCGTTGAGATTGTAGCGTTGCGCCTGCACGATATTTTCGCCCTGCTTGATGAGCAGTAAGATTTCGACCGCACCTTGCTGTCGCAGACTGTCGATTTGCTTGTAACTCAAAGTCTTCCCGACCACAAAAATACTGACCTCGACGTACTGTTTTTCGCCCGCTTTAAAAGTTGCCGTCGATACGTCGATGTCGATGGCGGAAAGGGAAAAAGCGGACAATAAAAAGCAAAAAATCAGAGTCAAATTTTTCATGGTGTGTCAGTTTTTAAATAAAATTTTACAAAAAAAATCAAAGACCGGCACGTAGTCACGCGAGAAATCTACCCCGATAGCTATACGGGGCTAAAATCTAACATCTCATCTACTGCACATCCTCCTCTTCTTCCGCAATTTTAAACATCATCTCAAACGGCGTATCGCGCAGCTCCACCGAAAGGTGCAAAGTGCTGTCTTTCAGTTCTTTAATCATATAATCCGTCGAAAGAAAATCGGTCTGTGTACCGCTGATGGTCAGCTTGTTTTCCGAGACCGACCACCGGGCATTTTGCCCGTTGCCGTCGAGGTTGACGACACCGCTGCCGTCGGCTTTCAAATCCAAATACGCATCGCGCATCGTGTCGGTGCTTTTACCGTTGCGCTGCGCGGCGAAAAGTTCCCAACGCTGTACCAGTTGTTCTTTTTGCGCATCGACGTCAGCGGTTGCCGCATCGTCACCGCAAGCGGAAATTCCTAAAACGAGCAGGAAAAATAAGAGTTTTTTAGACATAGTTTGTTTTTTCGGTTTGCTGTTAACTAAAAATGCCGCTGCCCGACATTTTCAGTTAAGAAACGTCGAGCAGCGGCGGCTTGTTTTGTTATTGGTGCGGTTTTCGGGATTATCTTTTATCTATCAACGGAACTTTTACCCCTAAGCCTATACTGAAAATATCGGCGTCGGAGTTCAATCCGAAATCTATCGGTATCTGTGAATAACTGAGGTCGATGCCTACTTTTATTCTCTCACCAAATAAAACACCCGCCGAACCCGAACGGTAAAACGTAAAGTCGTTTGCACCAAAGACATTATAATTGTAAGTGGTCAGGCGCGGATTGACGTAAAAAGCCAAGTTCTTCTGCGGATGAAAAGACAGGTACAAAGGTACTTGCGAGTACAAAGCAACGAATAAAGAACTACCGAAGGCAAGACCCGTACTCACGGCAAATTTTCGGTCTTTACCGCCGACAATCTGCTGCTTGACATCCACGCTGAAAATACCGGCTGTCGAAAGTTTTAGTCCGATGTCCGTATTTTCGCCGATGCCGTGCTGCGTGTGGATTTCCAAAATCGCTCTGCCTCGGTTCAGGCGCGTACTTTCGGTATTGATTTCCGGGCGGTCGCCCTGCATATTTATCGAACCCGTCAACACCATATTTCCTTTTCCCGAGGTGCGCCCCGTCTGAAAACCCGTAAAACTCGCACAGGAGGTAAACAAAAACAGCGCAGCTAAAATAAACAACAGATTAGTTTTCATGATTTTTTCGTTTTGTGAAAATAAAATCGGTAAGTTTTTTTACGAGAAAATCAGGTTTATTTCTTAACTCCTTTGCCGTTGAGGCGTTTTCGTAAAAAATGGTAATTGCTTAGGTGTCTGACGCTGATTTTGGTAAAAGTCGAAAGTATTGCGAATAAATCTAAGGTTCAAGCGAAGAAAAGCGTCTGACACCGATGTTATGTTTAACGCCGGTGTCAGACACTTTTTTTCTGTCGGATTTCGGTATAACATAATTTTTTCAATACTTGCTTGAGTCAAGTGTCAGACACCTAAGTAGTTACAAAAAA
>JAHDCG010000001.1:0-15066 GCA_020629965.1 Saprospiraceae bacterium
AAGGCGAAGAAGCAAAATGTGGGTAAGCGGGTGCGGAAGGTGACGGGGGAGAAGAAGCGGAATGCGAAGGTTTGAAAAAATTAGGTCATTACTGCATTAGTTGGCGCGAGGCTCTCGCCTCGTGCCGTGCATTTGCCCGCCTCCGGCGGGATTGGGAAAATCAGGTGTTGTGTTACAAGTCCGCCGGAGGCGGGTTAATGCTACACACGAGGCAGGAGCCTCGCGCGAACGGGTATCGACGCTAATCACGATATTTTAAGTGTACTTGGGCAAATACAGATTAAACTTTGGAAACGTGGGGTATCGACAAAAAAAGCTACTCATGCAATTGATATCAAGAGGGAAAAAGTATCTATGACAGAATGTACCCTACAATCAAAAATCTGTACAAAGTGTACTAGAATATATCAGGTGAAGAAGAATATGCAATGGCGCGACAGTAAGAGTGGTAATCTCAAATTTAGGTCACAATAGGTGTTTTCAATTTTATTGCTACGGGAGTATAGAGGTCAACATTCTCACCGGGCGTTTCGATAGAAACAATTAAAGAATATCGCGTATTTTTGTTCCATCGACTTAAATGTGAGCGTTCTTTCCACCAACCGATTTGCGGAAAAACTCCTATTAAATTACAAGTAGCAATGTAAGCAGCCGTACCTTCTATAAAATCAGAATGAACAGCACCGACATTCACATTTTGATTACCGATTGCCCATCTGTTGCTGTCGTTTCTTGATAGGCTATCATCATCGTCTTCTCGGGCAGCCTTGTTAATCCTTTTTATAAATTCATCTTGTGTTTCAGTCGGTATATTGACATCGAATTTTAACCCGTGAGAACGGTACCTGTATTTGTCCTTCCAGCCTACTTCACCAGGACCAGGTTCTATGAAATAAGATAATGTAACCCGCATCTTAACTGGGGTTTCTCCAAGAGAAAGTAAGATATCACTAGGCCATGGGATTTGATAAAAGTGCATATCCTTCGAGCAATAGCCTGAATTATCCTCTTTTCGGTCAAAGGGTTGTATCTTTTCTTCAGCAATTAAGGTGAGACTGTTCCCTGAACAATACATCGCTTTTTGGAGACTTGGTACACCGTATCCACATGTCTTCAAAAGGTTTAGATATTTTTTCCTCTTTGTGTCTCCGATTAAAAAGTCTTCTTTCATCACATCCGTCCAATCAGCAGAATGAATCATTAGACCTTTAATGGTTTCGGGCCACATTTCGGGATACTGTGCCTGAATTTGAGCCGCCATCCATGAAGCTTTTGCTGTTGCCGCGCTTGTCATACAAAATGAATCGAACTGAGCAATCGTCGGATTACGATGTGTCGTTAAGATTGATAGTTCATCAGCTTCGGTACAAAAATCTACTGAATCAATAGCGGCATTTCCACCTTCCAAAAGAATATCAGGTTTAATCGGCCATTTTTTGTCCCATAGAAAAGATGTGTTACTGAAAGGAGACAACCCGCCTGCGGGTGCTATGGGTCTATATCCTGCTAACCTTGGGTCTGTTATTTGCACTTTTTCCGTATATGCACCTACCGTGAGAGCATTCCAAGATTGAGCTGGAGATGCAACTGAATTGATTGTGTTTGCTTCGGGATAGTTTTTCCATTCGTTACTAAAAACATTCCCGGCTGATATGATGATTAACCGTCTTTTATCATCGAAAGCACCCGATGCCATATTATCTATTTCACCTGACCACGACGACGGTCTGCCTCTCTCATCATCTTCTTTAGTTGTGACTGCTAAACAAATTATTCTGCTTTTTTCAGGTGCTTGTATTTCTGCTAAACTTACAACTTGTTGGGTTATATACCCGTATAATTTAGGGTCGTTATCACCTATCGGTGGAAGAATTTTACCCGACTCAATGGTATGTGAAATCTCAATGTCAAATGTAGAATTTATGGCTTTATGCAAATCACCGTAAATAGCGACACCACACATGTTTGTTCCATGACCGTCATGGTCATTGACACCCCAACTATCATTAAATGTATGCAAGTCTGCATCAGCTAATATCGGTTCAATCAATGTATGACCATTATTGATTCCCGTGTCTAAAATACAAACTACTACTTTTGAATCATCTTTAATAACAAGCCTTTGTGATAATTCTCTTACCCATTCTGCCTGCTCTTTGTTTTCAAGATTAACCAAAAAATTTACGGCTTCTTTTGCCCGTCTTATTTCCGCCAAGTATTCAGAAGAGTTTACCAATGCTTGCAATTGTTCGTAGTTTGCTTTGACTAAAACGACGAGCCGTTCAGGAAACTTGATTGCGCCTTCCTCTAAGACGATTTGAAGTTCTTTGCAAACTTGCTTAAAATCTCTGGGTATTTCATCACTTGCCCTGAGCCAAACTTCACACCATTCAGGTACATTACTCGGCAATAGTTCACGTGCGCTCTGCCAAAAAGACTCAAGTACCGCAGCTTTAATATCTTCGATACTTTCAACAAGCTTTTGATTTTTAGGTTTTCCTGATTTTAAATCCTTTTCTAAGTAATCTTGAATTTTTTTTATAAAATGATCCTGTTTTCTAAACGGTATATACACCGTTGCAATAATAGTTTTGTTATCATCATTATCTTTATCTTGGCGAATATTAAGCAGCCTTACACCTTGTCTTATGTCCTCTAAACTTTTCGTCACTAAATCATAATCAGCTTTACTTCGAAATTCTAAATAAAAACCCTCACGGTCTGCTGCCGAGATTGCACTACGGTCTGTTCCTTGCGCTGTAAACTCTTTCCATATAGCAGTCATTTTGTTTTGAAGTCTTTGACCATGAGATGCCCTTCTTCTCGGAGGAAGATTAGAGTTGCCCCCGCCGCCTTGAGGTGAGGTATAGTTGATGCTTACACTTCCTTCCTTGATGAAAAGAAGCGGGTATTTTTTTTGGGTCATGATTTGATTACTTATGCTTATCTGTTCGGTAGATCTTTTTCCTGTTTTGAAGCATAGAAATTAAAATCTGCCTTGTTATCTTCTTTTTATCAGACAATACAGTTTCTTTAACAGCATCGTCACAAGCCTGTGCAATTTCTGAATAGCTTAATCCTATAAATTCTTTAAACGGTAATTTGCTCAAATCAAAAGTTTTCTGAAAGGAAGACAGCTTATTTTCCATTAGTCTCAAACCTTGATTTTTATTAGGTAACTCATAGAAAAGTACATCGTCAAATCGACGGAATAACGCTTGGTCAAGTGAGTCAATGTTATTCGTTGCGGCAATGATAAAACTGTTAGATTTATCGTTCTCGATAAATTGTAAAAAGGAATTAAGAACACGTCTCATCTCCCCTACTTCATTATCACGCCCCCTTTCAGCACCGATGGCATCAAATTCGTCGAATAAATAAACGCCTGCATTTTTACTGATGAAATCAAAAATTTGCCGCAATTTGGCGGCCGTTTCTCCCATATACTTGGTGACAATCTTGTCAGTCAAAATGACATAGTAATTTAAATCCAACTCACCAGCGATAACCGAGGCGGTCATTGTTTTTCCTGTACCAGGAGGTCCGCTCAATAAAATTTTTCTACGATGAGATAACCCATATTTGTTTAGTTTATTTCTTTGGTAAAATTCTCGCAGAATTCTCTCAATGCGCACCTTTAAATCATCCGGTAAGATAATACTTGACAATCTATCTTCGGGTTCTCGCCAGAGAATTAAATCTGACAGGGCATCACTTCTGTTT
The DNA here is from genome assembly GCA_020629965.1 of Saprospiraceae bacterium. Classification (GTDB taxonomy): domain Bacteria; phylum Bacteroidota; class Bacteroidia; order Chitinophagales; family Saprospiraceae; genus JAHDCG01. The sequence continues at coordinate 3,724 of JAHDCG010000001.1, forward strand.
ATGACTTTAAGCGGACTTTTTTTGCCCTTATTAACTATTGATTTTAACTCATATGCGAGAGACTTATGACCTTTTTGAGCCTCATAGGCTGCCATTTGCAGAGCGATTGTCGAGAATCTTTCCGCATCTAAGTCATAATGCGACTTAATGAGTGCCTTTATCTGTTCTGCAGTTGCCATGAGGTGGTTGCTACTTTTAACTTGTTGATTTACAGGATACTACCATAATATCAGTACACAAATATAGTACAAGTTTTAATAAGTTTTATCATTTTCGAGAAAATAAGTGGGAAAGCTGAAAAATCAATCTTTTCAAGTCTGGAAACTGACAGTAAAGGACAATATAGACAATTTTGATGTGGAAGACGGTAATAAGAATTCACTTGTGATGTACACGATATATTTCATAGGTTCTCCTGACAGCAACATCACATTTTGGTTCATCAATAGTGTACTTCTACTCCTTAGTTGGCGCAAGGCTCTCGCCTCGTGCCTTACATTAGTCCGCCTCCGGCGAAATTTGAAAAATTCCATATTTCGTCTAAGCTAATCACTTTCCTATATTTTTGGTATTTCAGCAAAATTATCACACGAATAAATTCTTCGCAATCCCATTTCCCGCCCCTTCCCTCATTTTTCTCCCCCTAACCTTGACTACCCTGCCAAAAATCTTCATCTTTGCCCGAATTTCAAAAATCGTAATTCCGAACGGGGAACAATATCCTTTCCCTCTCGTTACTTTGAAGATTAAAAAAAACGAAAGCCGTTTCGCGCTTTCTCAAACATAGGCACTACGGACAACTGTTTTCCCCGCGCCGACAAATACACAACGCACCATGAAGGATTTGTCTTTCATTTTTAACGCTGACCCGCAGGTCATTTCCGATTACTACGACCGCTTTCAAGCCGACCCCGCTTCCGTGGATGAAGGTTGGCAACTCTTTTTCAAAGGCTTTGATTTCGGCGGCACTCCCAACGGGGCGGTCTCCGCTAACGGCGCGGCGCAGAGCAGCGGCGGCAGCGATACGGTTGACCCTAAAGAGTTCAGAGTTTATTCGATTATTCGCGCTTTTCGCAATCGCGGACACCTGCGCTCGACCACCAATCCTATCCGCGAGCGCATGAATCGTCGTCCGAATTTGGACTTGGAAGATTTTAATCTGACCGACGCAGACTTGGACACGGTCTTTCAGGCGGGCAAAGAAATCGGCTTGGAAAACGGCACTTTGCGCGACATCATGGCGCACCTCGAAAAAGTGTACTGCGGCAATATCGGTTTTGAATTTATGCACATGACGAGCCGGGTGCAGCGCCGTTGGTTGCGCAGCCGTATCGAAGAACTCGAACCGAATACGGCTTACGGCTTGAGTTTGGAAAAGAAAAAACGCATCCTCGATAAGCTGAACGGCGCGGTTATTTTTGAAGACTTTTTGGGTAAAAAATACGTCGGTCAAAAACGCTTTTCGCTCGAAGGCGGCGAGACGACCATTGCGGCACTCGACGCTATCATCAACGCCGCTGCGGAATACGGCGCGGAAGAAACCGTCATCGGCATGGCGCACCGCGGTCGCCTCAACGTTTTGGCAAATATTATGGGCAAAACCTACGCCCAAATTTTCAATGAATTTGAAGGAAAATCATCGCCCAATCTCGCGCTCGGCGATGGCGATGTGAAGTACCACTTGGGTTTCAGCTCTTTGGTCTCTACGCCGACCGGTAAAAAAGTAAACCTCAAACTCATTCCGAATCCCTCTCACCTCGAAAGTGTGGACCCGGTCGTACAGGGCTTTACGCGTGCCAAAGGCGACATGCTTTACGACAACGATACGAGCAAAATTTTCTCGATTTTAATACACGGCGACGCTGCCGTAGCGGGTCAGGGTGTGGTGTATGAAACCGCGCAAATGTCCGAATTAGACGCTTACCAAACGGGCGGCACGGTGCATTTTGTGATTAACAATCAAGTCGGTTTTACGACGGACTTTACCGACGGTCGCTCCTCGCACTACTGCACGGCGGCGGCGAATGCGATTAACTGCCCGGTTTTTCACGTCAACGGCGACGACCCGGAGGCGGTGGTTTACGCGGCGGAGTTGGCGGTGGCGTTTCGCAATGAATTTAAAGTGGACGTGTGGATTGACATGGTCTGCTACCGCAAGCACGGACACAACGAGGGCGACGACCCGAATTTTACGCAGCCCGAGATGTACGACATTATCAAAAAGCACAAAAATCCGCGCGAGGTTTACGTGGAGCAGCTTTTGAACCGTCAGGATGTAGAGAAGAGTTTGGCGGAGGAAATGGAAAATAAATTCCGTGATTATTTGCAGGAGCGTTTGGACGATGTGAAGGAAAAGGATTTGCCCTACGAATATCAAGAGCCGGAGCAGGCTTGGCGTCAGTTAAATAAGCAAGCGAATAAAGCGGAAGATTTCGCGCAAAGCCCCGCAACGGGTATCGAACGCGCCCGCATCGACAATATGTTGGAGGGTCTGATGCACATTCCGACGGACATTAAAATCGTCAGCAAGGTCAAGCGGCTGATTAAAGGCAAGCAAAAACTACTCGACGAAGGTATGATTGATTGGGCATTCGGGGAGTTAATGGCTTACGGCTCGGTCTTACAGGACGGCAGCGACGTGCGCATGAGCGGGCAGGATGTGAAGCGCGGTACTTTCTCGCATCGGCACGCGATTTTCTTCGACGACGGTACGGAAAAAGAATACAACCGCGTCGAAAATATTAAAGATGCGAAAGGCAAATACCGCATTTTCAACTCCTTGTTGAGTGAGTTTGCAGTCATGGGTTTCGAGTACGGCTATTCGCTCGCTTCGCCCGATAATTTGGTGATTTGGGAAGGTCAGTTCGGCGATTTTTACAACGGCGCGCAGACCGTCGTGGATCAATACATCACCGCCGGCGAGAGTAAATGGCAACGCATGAGCGGCTTGGTGCTGCTGCTGCCGCACGGCTACGAAGGTCAGGGACCGGAGCACTCCTCGGCGCGTCTCGAACGTTTTTTGCAGCAGTGTGCGGAGTTTAATATGACAGTAGCGAACTGTACGACTCCCGCAAATTTCTTTCATTTGCTGCGCCGTCAGTTGGCGCGCGATTTCCGCAAACCGCTGATTGTCATGTCTCCGAAATCACTGCTGCGTCACCCCGAGGTGGTCAGTAAAATCGAAGATTTCGAGCCGGGTACAAAATTTTCGGAAGTACTGGACGACCCGACTTTCAAAACCAAAACGGCGGGTAAAAAAGCCAAACGCGTCGTGTTGTGCAGCGGAAAAATCTACTACGATTTGCTGGAGAAACAAAGAGAAATCGACAATACCGACGTCGCTTTGGTGCGCATGGAGCAGTTATATCCGTTGCCGGTCGCGCAATTGGAAGAAATTTACAAAAAGTACCCGAAAGCGGAATACGTGTGGGTGCAGGAAGAGTCCGCGAACATGGGCGCGTGGCGTTATATGCACTCCGCGAATATCGGTAAGGACTTGCGCGTCATTTCGCGCCGGGCATCGGCGTCGCCGGCTACCGGATTTAAGAAAGTGCACGAAGCTACGCAAGCTGATATTATCGACGAGGCGTTTGCGTTTTAGAAAATTGTGCTTTTACTCAAAAGGTGACTTTCTCGAGAGACAAGTGAGTCACTCTGTGAGTAAAAGCACAATTTTCCGTACAGACTTAAAATCCCTTCTTTCCCGTGCGGAGAGAAGGGATTTTTTTTATTCCCAAAAAACACAAGTTACCTCCGCCTCACCGTAAAGTGTCGCCGCGCAGATATTTCCCTTACCCGATTCCGTCGTTAATTTACCCAATTCCGAAAAAAGCAAAAAAAATAAAACTCTCACCGAACAATCGAAAAATTGACCCTGTTACGATAGTCGTATTGAAAAAATCATAAATTGAAAAGTACGCAGAGAACAACAGCTACACTACCCTCCTGTATTTTACTTTTTGATCCTTTTACACCTCCTTTTTTTACTTACTGACCGCAAGATTAGTTTTTGTCAAATCGACAAAAACGAAAGGGCTTTCCATCGCCCGCCGGGAACCGTTTACTTTTATAAAAGCTATATCAAATGTTGAAAAAGTTATTACTTTTTACCCTTATCGCCTTTTTAAACACCGCACTTTTTGCCCAAAAAACGCCCGTTTTTCAGGCGGAATTGAGCAAAAACGCAGGCGCTCAAACTGATTTAAGCAACTTCTTCGCCGATTATCAAACCTTTACCATCGACCTCGCGGACTTAAACGCATTGGTCGCCAAAGAAAAAGGAAACACCGAATTTCAACTGAAAATCGGCGCGGACTACGATTGGTCATTCGACCTGCGCAGCTCGGAAGTGGTCAACGAAGAAAAATATCTCGTGCGTACTTCCGCCGGCACGAAAAGTTCAAAAACACTCGCCGCCGTACCCGCACAGGGTTACGTAAACGGTGTGCAGGCCGACTTGACGGCTTTGACCGTAGCCGAAGATTTTCTGTACGGTTTTGTCGAGCAAGGCACGCAGACTTTTTACATCGAGCCGTTGCGCTACTTCGTTCCGAATGCAGCAGACAATGCCTTTATCATTTACGAAACCGCCGACGTCATCAAGGACGACAGCAACAAATGTGCGGCGATAGAACTCGACTCGCAAAAGAAAAAACACCAACCGCAGGTCAGCCCGGAAGAAGAAGACGGAGCGAAAATGATGAACGGTGAATGCTACACCGTACAGTTGGCGATTGCTTCCGACTTTTCGATGTTTCAAAAATTCGGCGGCGTATCGGGCGTAGAAAATCACACGGTCGGCGTGATGAACAACGTGGCGACCGACTACGACAATGCCTTTGCGGATGAAATTCAATTCGATATTGTCGAGCAATATATCGTTACCAACAGCGGCGGAGACCCTTGGTCGTCGAGCAACGATGCGAGTACTCTCCTGAGCAGTTTCCGCTCTTGGGGGCCGAGCGGTTTCAGCAATACCCACGATTTGGGTCAGTTGTGGACGAACCGTAACTTTAACGGCTCGACCGTCGGTATCGCTTACGTCGGTGCGGTTTGTTCTAATTTCCGCTACCAATGTTTGCAGGATTTTTCGAGCACGGCTTGGTCGTTGCGCGTCTTGGTTTCGCACGAGACCGGTCACAATTTCAACTGCCCGCACGATGCTTCCGGCTCGCCGCACATCATGGCACCTGCCGTAAACAATACCGACTCTTGGTCTTCGAATTCCGTTAATACCGTCAACAGCTACCTCAACACCATCAGTTGCCTGGCTTCCGGCTGCTCGGGCGGTGGCGGCGGTGGCGGCGGCGGCGGCACTCCTCCGACAGCCGATTTCTTCGGTAATCCGACCAGCGGTTGTGCGCCTTTGGTAGTCGATTTTACCAATGCGAGTACCGGTGAAACGAGCCTGTCGTGGAACTTCTCGGGTACGACCACTTCCATTGAAAACCCGACCGTGACCTACAACGCGCCCGGCGTTTATACCGTTACTTTGACGGCGACCAATTCTTCGGGTTCGGACACGGAGACGAAGACAAATTACATCACTGTCGGCTCCGGCGATACCAACGTGGCGTTTACTTACAATGTCAACGGCAACACGGTAAACTTTACGAATAATTCGAGCGGGGCGAACGGTTTTAACTGGAGTTTCGGCGACGGCAATTCGAGTACGCAGACCAACCCGACCCACACTTACGCCACCGCCGGCACCTACGTCGTCACCTTGACGGCAGCGGGCGACTGCGGACAGGAAAGCACTTCGCAGACCGTCGTTATTCAAAACAACACCCCGCCGACGGCTGACTTTACCGCCGACCAAACGAGCGGCTGCACCCCTTTTACCGTCAATTTTTCGAGCACTTCGACGGGCAATCCCAACAGTTATCAGTGGTCTTTCCCCGGCGGAAATCCGGGTGCTTCCTCTATCGCCAATCCGGAAATCACTTACGATGTGCCGGGCGTTTACGACGTTTATCTGACGGTTTTCAATGCCTTCGGACAAAGTACGGAAACCAAGACCAATTACATTACCGTGGTCGAAAGCCCGACCATCGGTTTCACGACTTCGCAGAATAATACGACGGTGACTTTCAATAACATTTCCGAAGGAGCGAACTCTTACCTCTGGAATTTCGGTGACGGCTCGACGAGTAATCAAATTAACCCGACGCATACTTACAGCACTTTCGGCAATTTCAACGTGACGCTGACGGGCTTCAGCAGTTGCGGGCAGAGTTCCGTTTCTCAAACCGTGACCATCAATAATACCCCGCCGCCCTCGGCTGCCTTTACCGTACTGGCGACGCAGGGCTGCGCACCGCATACCACTCAATTTTTGGACCAGTCCACGGGTCAGGTCAACAGTCGGTTTTGGTCATTTCCCGGCGGCAGTCCGTCGTCTTCCGGAAATACCAATCCGACCGTGACTTATCCCGAACCCGGCGTTTACACCGTCACGTTGACCGTCAATAACAACGGCGGCAGCGACACTGAAACTAAAACCGATTACATATTGGTGTACGGCGGTCCCGAGTTGGATTACAGCGTCAGCCAAAACGGTGCTTACGTCTCGATTAACAACGACACCGACGGCGATTATTCTTACACTTGGGATTTCGGCGACGGCTATACGACGAGTCTGCCGAGTCCGTCGCATACCTACACGCAGGCGGGCACTTACACGGTCAGCGTGACGGCAAGCGGTGCCTGCGGTACGGCAACCGACAGCTTTACCGTAACCATTGCCGCGCCGCCGACCGCCGATTTTTCGGCAACGCAAAATGAAGGTTGCGCGCCGTTTACGGTAGTTTATACGAATGAGTCAACGGGCAGCGGTAATTCTTACCAATGGTCTTTCCCCGGCGGTTCACCCTCTACTTCTACGCAGGTCAATCCGACGGTGACGTACAGTCAGCCGGGTGTTTACAATGCGAGTTTGACCACGACCAACAATCTCGGCAGCGATACGGAGACGAAAAATAACTTTATGACCGTCGGTGCCGCGCCGAATGCCGATTTCATTTTCGACATCAACGGTACGACCGTAGATTTTGCTTACGACGGCACTTTTGCGGACAGCTACGCTTGGAATTTCGGTGACGGTTCGACTTCCGCGCAGCAAAACCCGACACATACTTATGCACAAGCGGGCAACTTTACGGTGACTTTGACAGCGACCAACGACTGCGGCAGCGACGACATTGCACAGACCGTAAACATCGTAGTTCCGCCGACTTCCGATTTCACTTCAAACATTACCGAGGGCTGCGCGGCTTTCACGGTGGTGTACAGCAGCGCACCCGCGACGGGGGCAACGAGTTATATTTGGAATTTCCCCGGCGGTATTCCTTCTTTCTCGACCGCGCCCAATCCGAGTGTAATTTATGTAAATCCCGGCAGTTACAATGCGACTTTGACCGTGCAAAATGCAGCGGGCAACGATACCGAGACGAAGGTAAATTACATCACCGCCAACGCTGCGCCGACCGCTGATTTTGCTCTTGCGACGAATGATTTTACAACGACTTTTATCAACAATTCCGAGGACGCGACAAGTTTTGCGTGGAATTTCGGGGACGGAAATACAAGCAATCAAGCTAATCCGACCCATACTTTCGCCGGCAACGGCACTTACAATGTTACGCTGACCGCAAGCAACGACTGCGGCACGGCAACGACGAGCGAAACGGTGACGATTTTTGTAGAAACGCCGCCGATCGCCGATTTTACGGCAACGGAAACCGAAGGCTGTGCGCCTTTCACGGTGACTTTCAACAATACTTCTTCTTCCAATGCCGACAGCTTTGCATGGAATTTCGAGGGCGGAAACCCGTCGACAAGTACCGCAGAAAACCCGACGGTGACTTTTGCGAACGCGGGTGCTTTTAACGTCACTTTGACGGCAATTAACGAAGCGGGCGACGATACAGAAACGAAAGTAAATTACATCACAGTCGGCGATTTACCGACGGCTGATTTTACTTTCACCGTCAACGGCAACACGGTCGTTTTCAATAATAACTCAACCGACACGGATGCTTTTGCTTGGAATTTCGGCAACGGAGAAACGAGCAATGCCGTCAACCCGACCGCGACTTTTGCCGACAACGGAACGTACACCGTCACCTTGACCGCAAGCAACGACTGCGGCAACGACACAACTTCCGAGACGATTACCATTTTTGTAGAAAGCGAACCGACCGCAGGTTTTACGGCGACGGAAACCGACGGCTGCGCGCCTTTTACGGTGACTTTCAACAACTCTTCTTCATCAAATGCCGACAGCTTTGCGTGGACTTTTGAGGGCGGAAATCCCGCGACGAGTAATGAGGAAAACCCGACGGTGACTTTTGCGAACGCGGGTACTTTCGACGTGACTTTGACGGTAGAAAACGAAGCGGGTACAGACACGGAAACCAAGCCCGACTACATCACGGTCGGCACGACTCCGACGGCGGATTTCACTTTTACGACGAATGATTTCACAACGGTTTTCACCAATACTTCCGAGAATGCGACGAGTTTTGTGTGGAATTTCGGCGACGGCGAAACAAGCACCGAAGCCAATCCGACGCACATGTACGGCAACGGAACGTACACCGTAACGCTTTCCGCAACGAATGAATGCGGCACGGTAACGACTTCACAAACGGTGACGATTTTTGTCGAAAGTGTGCCGACCGCCGATTTTACGGCGACGGAAACCGACGGCTGTGCGCCTTTCACGGTGACTTTTACAAATCTTTCTTCGGCGAATGCCGACAGCTTTGTCTGGTCATTTGAAGGCGGAAACCCGGCAACGAGTATTGAGGAAAACCCGACGGTGACTTTTGCGAACGCGGGTACTTTCAATGTAACTCTGACGGCAACCAACGCAGCCGGCAGCGATGTCGAAACGAAAGTCGATTACCTTACGGTCGGCAATTTACCAACGGCTGATTTTACTTTCACCGTCAACGGCAACACGGTCGTTTTTGACAATAATTCAACCGACGCGGATGCTTTTGCTTGGAATTTCGGCAACGGCGAAACGAGTAATGCAGCGAATCCGACATTTACTTTTGACAATAACGGAACTTATACCGTCACCTTAACCGCTACGAATGAATGCGGTAACGACGTGACTTCCGACGATATTACGATTTTTGTCGAAAGCGAACCGACCGCAGGTTTTACGGCAACGGAAACCAACAGCTGCGCTCCTTTCACGGTGACTTTCAACAATACTTCTTCTTCCAATGCCGACACTTTTGTGTGGACATTCGAGGGCGGAAATCCGGCGACGAGTACCGAGGAAAATCCGACGGTCACTTTTGCGAATGCGGGCACTTTCGACGTGACTTTAACGGTAGAAAACGAAGCGGGTACGGACACTTTTACGCAGAATGATTTTATCAGCGTGAACAATGTGCCGACGGTAGATTTCACTTTTACGCAGGAAGATTACACGGCGATTTTCACAAACAATTCCGACAATGCGACGGATTTTACGTGGAATTTCGGCGACGGTGAAACAAGCACGGAAGCCGACCCGACGCACATTTACGCGCAAAACGGAACTTACGAAGTCACGCTGACGGCAAGCAACGAATGCGGCGAAACGACGGCAACCGAGACGGTGACAATTTCCGTAGAAACCGCACCGACCGCCGACTTTACGACGGCAGAAACGGCGGGCTGTATCGACTTTGCGGTGCAAATGCAAAATCAATCTTCCGCCAACGCCGAGACCTTCTTGTGGATGGCGGAAGGCGCTGCGCCCGCGACGAGTACCGAGGAAAATCCTGTTTTCACCTACAGCGAAACGGGCACGTACAGCATCACTTTGACGGCAAGCAACGCGGCGGGTACCGATACGGAAACCAAGACCGATTACATTACCGTCGGTGATTTGCCGACGGCGGAATTCGACTTCAACCAAATCGACAATGCGGTTTACGCGGAAAGCAGTTCGGTCGGTGCAACGAGCCTGACCTGGGATTTTGGCGACGGTACGATTGTGCAAAATCAGGAAAATCCGGCGCACATTTATGCGGCGGACGGTACTTATACTTTGACTTTGACGGCGACGAACGACTGTGGTACGGATGTCGCTTCCACGGAAATCACGGTGTTGACGGTCGGTCCGATTGCCGATTTTACCGCAGATGCGACGGAAGGTTGTGCGCCGTTTACAGTTAATTTTGAAAATCTCTCGGTCAACAATCCGACCAACTACTACTGGATTTTTGACGGCGCGAATATCGAGTCTTCTTTCGCCGCTAATCCGACGGTGACTTATGAAGAGGCGGGGACTTATTCGGTGGTTTTGGTGGCTTATAACAGCAACGGCATCGACAGTACGGAATACGTCGATTTTATCACGGTCAACAACTACCCCGAGGCGGATTTTGAAACGGAAATGAACGGGCAACTGGTGACTTTCACAAATACTTCGCTCTACGGTGACAGCTATCTGTGGTACTTCGGCGACGGCGAGACGAGTACGGAAGAAAACCCGACACACCTTTTTGAGGAAGCGGGTACTTATCACGTCATTTTGGAAGTGACCAATGACTGCGGGGTACGCGAGCGAAAAATCGACGTCATTATCGAAGCTGTCGAACCGACGGCGCTGTTTTCCGCCGATACGCGTGCGGGTTGTGCGGACTTGACGGTCTTTTTCAGCAACGAAAGTTTGGGTAATCCGACGGCATACTTATGGACATTCGAGGGCGGAAATCCGGCGACGAGTACGGACGAACTGCCGGTCGTGACTTACGAAAATGCAGGCAGCTACACGGTTACTTTGGAAGTGACCAACGACGCCGGCAGTAACGCGACGACCTTCGTTAACTACATTGAAGTCAGCGACGTACCGACGGCGGAATTTACTTACGAGGCGAGTGCTTTGGAGGTTGATTTTACATCATTTGAAGAAGGTGCAAACGCGACCTACGCGTGGGATTTCGGCGACGGCAATGTTTCAAATTTAGCAAATCCGCCGCACACTTATACGGATGCGGGCACTTACACGGTGACTTTGACCGTAGAAAACGAATGCGGCGTTGCGGAATATTTCACGGAGGTAAATATCTCTTTGAGCAGCGTCGAAGGCATTGATTTTGTCGAAGTATTCGAGGTCTATCCGAACCCGAATCCGGGTCAGTTTACGCTGCATTTAGAGGGAGACCGCTACGCTGCGCACACTTTGACGGTACGCTTTACCAACATTGTCGGTCAGCTCATCGAGCAGGAAAGCATCGACTTCAACGGCAATTTGCGCAAGTCTTATGACTTCCGAGATTTGCCGGCGGGTATGTATCTTTTGGATATCAGCGCGGGTGAGAAACGGATGTTTAA
>JAHDCG010000001.1:15166-32414 GCA_020629965.1 Saprospiraceae bacterium
TGCCGGCGGGTATGTATCTTTTGGATATCAGCGCGGGTGAGAAACGGATGTTTAAAAAAGTGGTGATTGAAGAATGAGACGTTAGATTTTAGATGTTAGACTTTTGCGGAATTTGGTTTCCCGGTTTTGCATTTTCAAAATAAACCTTTCCCGGTTATTTATGAGCGGCGATAGTTGTGTGACTGTCGCCGCTTTTTTAGTTTACAATTTAACCGCCTTAGTCTGCCATACCGGTCGCCCCGCTGCATCGGCAACCGATAAAATGTACATACCGCCCGGCAGGTCGTTTGTCGATATATCGATTGTTTCGCTCGGTGCGTCCGAGTTTTTTTGCCGCAAAAGCCGACCGGTCATGCTGTACAGTCGGACGGTGAGCATACCGTCGAGACCGGCACCGTCACGGATGAGTGTTATATTTTCGCTGACGGGATTTTGCTTTAGGCGGAAAATGTTTTCGGTGAAGGTCGGGTTTTCGACGGAAGTGATTTCGCAGCCGGACTCGATGCAGCCGTGGGAGTCGGTGCGGAATATCCAATGGTCGTATTCTCCGTTGATGCCCAAATGATAGCCGACCATGAAGTAGTTTTCGTCGCTGTCTTGATAAAAACCTAAAATCTCTCCGTCATTCGGAACGCCGCCGTCCGGACCTTCATAAAAGCGTGTCCAGATAATTTCTCCGTCTTCCGGGCGCACACAAATCATTCTGACCTCAATCGGGGTACTCGAATCATAATAGTAACTTATGAAAATCATGTTCCCGTCGGAGTTATAATAACCTCCCCTAAAACTCCTGATAGGAGTCGGCGACGCCGGTGTACCGTGATTTTCGTAAATATATTCTTCGTTGCGCCATACTTCTTCACCCTCGGGCGTGATGCAGTATAAAACGGCCGTAGCACTCAACGAAAATATAGAATAACTGATACCGCTGTCCACAAACAAAAAATTACCGTTTTCTAATTCATAACTCGTTCCGATTGCTGCGAATTGGGGTTGAAAGTGAAAAGGCAGCTCGACCTGCTGAATAATATTGAAATCACTGTCAAACTTCATGCGACCGTGCTGTACGCTGATACCCGTCGCGCCGTTTCGGTCAAAAGTCTCATAGTGAACGACTAAATTTCCTTCCGAATCAAATTTTAAACTGCGAAAATCGAAGTCTGTCCATTCATCGTGCGGATGTATGATATAATCGTGAAGAGAAAGGTCTGAACGTGATAATTTCATGATAGCACCGGCATTAAACCTTCCTGTCGGGTGGTTGTCAATATAACGTGCATTACCAATGAGATAAATGTAGTTTTCATCGTTCGTCATCAAACCTAAATTGAAAAATTGTATGTTAGGCTCTATCGGGTATTGAATTGTTGTTCTATTGAGACTGTCCAAATTTTCATTAAAAATATGGACAAGATGATAACCGTAAGGCGTTGAACCATGCACAAACACAGTATCGTTCATGTAATGTAGCAAACTCAAATCACTGATTATGACGTCATATAGTTCATCGGAGACGTTTGAATTCGCAATTACCTCACCCATTGGATTAATTTTCGCTATGTGAAACGGTGTTTCAGGAGTTTCAACCGGAACAAATGCAGTAAATACATTGTTATTTTCGTCCATGTCTCCACCGAAAATGTATCCCTCTGTTACATTCGGAAGGATATCAAGTTGTTTATTATAGTATTGAGCAACGAGAGTTTGGTTAAAAAAAATAAAAGAGAACAGAAAAAATAAATTTTTCATAACGAATATATTAAAAAAAGGTCTGTTGCTGCTTTGTACATGATACAAAGCAGCAACAGACCTTTCAGAATTTAAAATTATAATTTTACGATTTTAGTTTGCCATACTAAACTACCGTTCGTATCGGTAACGGTAAGGAAATAAACACCCGCCGCGCAGCGGTTCATGTTTAGAACAGCGTTTGCTGTATCAGTTTCAGCAGCAATGAGTTGTCTTCCCGTCAAGTTTGTAAGACATAGTTTTCTGATACCGTTGCCTTTGGGCATTTCAACATTTAAGACATCTTGGGTCGGGTTAGGATATGCCGAATACATCTTGTTACCAGTTCCACTCTGTACAGTTTCTTCCGCTTCACTCCGTTCGATTTTCGTTCTGATGCGTTCCCCTGTCAGTAAGAACCATAAAGAACGAGCGTAGCAACTAAGACGATTCTCCTTTAGAGCGATATCTTTAACGACAGCATAGCGATTGCTGCGTTCTTCAACTTCTTCTCCCGTGAACTCTCCGCCGTACATTTCGCCTTCTTCCAACAAATCGATGTAGATATTCTGTACAATTTTAAATTCGTCTTCTTCCGTACTCACCGTCGGTAAAGCATTCAGATAGTTTCGAGCCAAGTCCAATTCATGATAATCCAGCATCATTCCGTACACCTTGATTTTATTATCAAAGTCTTCTCCTTGAAATTTCAAGGTCGCATTAGCGTAGTCTTTGGTTTCCGAATACTTTTTGAGCATTCTGTTCAGGGCGAGTTGCAGACACTTTTCGTATTCCGCCTTTTCCAATTTTTCCTCGGTAGTTACGGGTTCGGCAAGAGCTGCCAAGATAGCTTTTAAATTGGCAACTAAAACGTTTATGAGTTCCGGGTCTTCGGGAATATTGCAACTAAAAGTCGGGTCTCCGGAACCGGTAAAACCTGATGAACCACAGGAGGGAATATCATCTTCAGAAAAATCAATAACTTCTATATTATCTAATCCGCCGCCATCAATTTGAGGATAGTAATTACTCGCCGTTGTAAATCCGGAAGGAGCGAGATAAAAGAAACCGGAAGAGTTTGCTGGCATCAAAATTCCGTCACTTGTCAGAAGGTTTCCCGGTCCTGAAAAATTATTTCTTGCGGTAGTTCCACCGGGATTTGGCGTATTTGAAAATCCGTTTTGAAACCAGTAAATTCTGGCTAAGTCTCCTGCCTGTGATGCATTCAACTTTAAGTCATATCCTAAATTAAAATCAAAACAATTATCCGAAAATTTATATCCGCCGTTCGCACCTTGCGCAGTGAGTGCGTCAAAAGTGTTCGAAAATTGATTAGCGTGGTGATAGTTTATTTCATTTCCCGTATCGATAGCTACGCTACCGAGATATTCATTATCAAAGTCATTATTAGCAATGAAATAGTTACTTAAACCATGTATGTACAATCCGAAGTATTCATCACTAAAATTGTTGTTTATAACTCTTATTTCACTAGCACTCGATTGTCCGATGATTTCGACACCTGCATATCCTCCCGAAAAATTATTAGGTACAGCACTTTCCAAGCCGATTACGGGAGCATTTGCGGAGGGACTTACATTTTCTATCGATATAGCACGACGCAACGGCTGACCGTCAATATATGGTGCACTTACAAATGAATTTCCGTTTGTTACTACAACTGCGGCATTAAAAGTTAAAATTCCCGTATCAAAATTGGTAAAGGTACAGTTTTCAAAAGTTACCCCGTCCGAACGCCAATTTGTCACACAAAACTTATCTCCGTTTTCTATATCTGTATCTGTGTGATTATCAAAAGTCACATTTGTAAAACGACTCTTATCTAAGTTGGTAATGTCACCGTAGCGCATAAACTCCACGGAACGGTCATTATGTCTGAACGTACTGTTTTCGGCAATAATCAGACCGCCGAAATATTCTTCCGCCTCGGGATAGCTGTAACCGGAGCCGCGCATTCTTACCGCATTTTTTGCGTGTTCTATGACAGAATTGTTTTTGACTAACAGCACACCCGCTCCGAAAAAATCGGGACTCGGATTATTGCCCGCAGGTTGCGGCATGTTAATGTTTCCTTCTACCTTGACGCCCGCCCATTTATCCGCACACCAACTTTTTGTCAAAGTTCCGTTGTCGAGTTCTACTTTAGCACCTCGTTTGATAACCATGCCGCTGTCATCCCCAAATCTTATCGAACCCCCGCTGTTAACGAACAAAGTAGCTCCGGCTTCTACCGTAATCTTTGTGCCGGGCATCATATATAGATTACCTTGGATAGAAAAATGCCCCGATTGAACAGTTAAATCTCCCGTGACTGAACGGTTTTGTATAACAGGAAAATCTCCGATTGACCAAGTTTCATCCGTCCCCTCAAAATCGCGTGCCGCCTTTACCGCTTCGTAGGCATTGATTACGCCGCCGCCGACTAAGGCAAGATTTGATGTGTCGCCATGTACTTTATCTTGAGAAGTTGAAATAAGAATATTTTCAACTTCCGCAGCCGGCAAACATGGATTGACGGAACGCATCAAAGCGACTACTCCTGCGGCAAACGGTGTGCCGATTGAACTGCCGCCGGTTATGCTTGTTCCGTTAGTGTCGTATGACTCTAAACGCGGCATGTAAGAAGAGATAACCAAAACATCGATTGCAGTATCTAAGTCGTTCCCACTTCCGTATTCATCATGTCTTCCGTTTCCTCCTGCTCTGCCAACTAAAATAACTCCGGGGATGTGTCTTATTTGATTAAAGTAATCTCCTTGTACAGCTTTTAACATGACCATACCATTTTCTGTCAAATCCTTTGCTACATCTTCGGTAAGGTTTAAATTATCATTACCGTACCTTACAGAAGTAGATAAAATACGTGCACCGTCATTAAATGCTCTGACATGAGCATTTCGATACGTTGTCGGACTGTCTATACAGTATCCTCTTACTCTCACCTCATCGCATACTCCCGCAGTAGCTTCATTATTATTAATTTTTGCCGTTATCACTCCGACGCTTTGTAGCCCGTGGGTTGCGGTAGGTTCTGTTCCACAGTCGTTAAAGGCATCATCTCTGAAAAAATCTCCTACTACCTCACTATGAACAACAGGAAAGTACCCGTCAATAACTCCAACAAGAACGTCATCACTACCTTGCGTAATGTCCCACGCACAAGTAACACCATGAATATCCAAATGATTGAGATTAGTAGGCCAAGAAAAGATGCTGCCTTCGAGAGAAGCCGGGTCGTTGAAATCATTCAAGTAGGTACGGTCTGCCGGTGTGTCATTCTTAGGGTCGGGGTCACTGCATCCGGGGAAAGTCCAGCTTTGCGTCGCAAACTGTGCACCTGCCGTAGTGCAAGACAGACAGATTACCATGAATGAATGAATGAATGAATGCTAAATTTTGTCATAACAGTAATTTGAGAAAGTGAAAGGTTAATTACAAAACAAAATTTAAAACTCCAAGATGTGTTCGGATTAGCTGCGTTTTATGGTATTTTCGGCTTAAGCTACGGGTGTTGATTTTGGAAGTTCTAAAGAATTTAAGACAAATCTAACATTTTTTTTACATAAATCAAACTTTAATTCAAATAACATTCAGTTTTAACATAATCGGATTATCGTTTATTCGCAGAATGAGTGTTTTATTTGTATTTAAAAACCAAATGTACATTAGTTTTTACTCCCTCTTACCAAACAATTAAAAATCGCTCAAATTTCTTTTTTTTACGATTTTGGTAATAAGTCTTAAATATGACCGGCGATTCTCTTCATAAAAACTTTTAAGCATTTCGAATTTTATAATTTATGACTATAATTCGATTATCTTTTCTCGTTCACAAAATTTTCCCTACCTTTAAACCATATTTGAGAAAACAAACCACACAAAAATGACCCAAAAATGGACGCAGTTGCCCGCCGACCCCGCAGTCGTTGCCGCACTGCACAACGACCTCAAAATCAATCCCGTTCTCTGTCAATTACTCGTGCAGCGCGGCGTCGAAACTTACGACGCAGCCAAAGCCTTTTTTCGTCCTCGGTTGAGTGACCTACACAATCCCTTCCTGATGTCCGGCACGGAAGCCGCCGTCAATCGCATCGAAAAAGCAATTATTGAGAAAGAAAAAGTGCTGATTTACGGCGACTACGACGTGGACGGCACGACCTCGGTAGCTTTGCTCGTTTCCTTTTTTAAAAATTATTTAGAACGTTTGGATTACTACATTCCCGACCGCTACCGCGAGGGCTACGGCGTATCGGCGGCGGGCGTGGATTACGCGAAGCAAAACGGCATTTCGCTGATTATCGCGGTGGACTGCGGCATCAAAGCCGTGGAGCAAACGGCGCGAGCGAAGGATTTGGGCATCGACTTCATCATCTGCGACCACCACCTGCCGGGTGATGAGTTGCCGGACGCGGTTGCGATTTTAGACCCCAAACAGGCGCACTGTGAATATCCTTATAAAGAACTCAGCGGCTGCGGCATCGCCTTTAAACTGGCGCAGGCGTGGACGCTGCGCGAGGGTTTGGCGGAGGAGGAGTTATACGATTTACTGGATTTGGTCGCCGTCAGTATTTCTTGTGACATTGTCGAGATGCGCGGCGAAAATCGGGTCTTGGCACACTACGGCATGAAAAAACTGAACCGCACGACACGTATCGGTTTGCGGGCTTTGATTGAAAAAAGTCGGCGCGGTTTTCCGTTGGCGGTCAGCGATGTGGTCTTTGGCATCGGTCCGATGATAAATGCGGTCGGGCGCATCGAAAGCGGACGGACGGCGGTTAAATTATTGCTCGCCGAAGACAAAAACATCGCCTACGACCTGGCGCGTACTTTGGATAATTACAACAAACAGCGCAAAGAATTTGACAAACAAATCGCGGAGGAAGGCAGAAAAATTTTCCGCGCAACGCCGGGTTTTGAAGACTTAAAATCGGTGGTGCTTTATAAAAACGACTGGCACAAAGGCGTACTCGGCATCGCCGCCTCGCGCATGACGGAGACCTTTCATCGCCCGGCGATAATGCTGACCGAAAGCAACGGCAAGGTCGTCGGTTCGGCGCGGTCGATACGCGGTTTTAACATTCACAATGCCATCGAAAGCTGTGCGGAGGTGTTGGAAAATTTCGGCGGTCACAACTTCGCCGCCGGTCTCACGCTGACGGAGGAAAATGTGCCGATTTTCAAAGAAAAATTTGAAAAATACGTGGCGGAAAATTTGGAAAAAGAACTGCTGCAACCCGAAATTCGCTTTAACGCCCGGCTGCAATTTCGCGACATCACGCCGACTTTTTGGAAAATATTGAAGCAATTCGCACCCTTCGGACCGGGTAATTTGAACCCGCTGTTTGCTACCTGGGGCGTGTATGATAACGGCTATTCTCGCCGCCTGAAAGGTAATCATTTGCGCCTCGCGCTCAAGCAGGAAGAAAGGCAGAGTTCATTTTACGGCATCGCCTTCGGGCGCGGCGATGACTTTGACCGGGTGCACCGACAGGTGCCGTTTGCGATGCTTTTTAAATTGGAAGAAAATACTTGGGAAGGGCGAAAGACGCTGCGATTTAATGCGCGTGATTTTGATTTTTCGGAAGAGGAATAACGGGACAGGATTAACGGGATTTTCAAGATTTTCTTTACCGAGTTTGCGAAGACTTTAGAAATCCCGGGCACCCGTAGTAACTGCCGGCTTTAGCCGGTCGGAAAAACAAAAAATTTCGTTTTTTAGACGACTTGAAAGTCGCTGTTACTAATCAAGTGCGAGGGACTCCGTAAGTCTCCCGCACTTGATGTATTCTCAATCCCGCACCACTTGCTTCCCCTTCGTAAATTCCGCGAGATTTGTGGACAGCGTAAAGTGACCGGACCCGCCGGCTACGTGATAAAATGCCTGTCCGAAGTCGAGGCGAAAACGGTTGATTTTCAGACCGAAACCAAGCGAAAAGCCCGCTAAACTGCGGAAGTTATCGACGCTTAGTTCTTTTTTGCGCAGATGATTGTAGCCGAAGCGCAGCCGCAAATTTTCTTTTTTGCCGAGCAATAATTCCGTATTAAAGACCAAGTGTCGCGCAAAGTTATCGACGCGTGTACCGAATTTATTTTCGGTTTGTTCTTCGCCGATGAAAAGCGAAACGTCTTCTTGATTCGGGTCGTCGTAGAGAATATTCCAACGGTTGAGGTAGCCGTAAGTCAGCCCGAAACGCACCGGCAGATAGCGCAGTCGCTTGGAAATGCTGACGCGGGCATTGTACGGAATGCCCTCGAAGCGGTCGGTGTCGTAGGCGGTGAATTGCGAACCGAAATTAGCAAAAACCAAAGCCGCCGAAAAGTTGCTCGCCGTGTCTTGGTAAACCGCCCCGATGTCGCCCGTCCAGCCGACGGAGTTATAACTTTCCAACTGCGAAGAAATCAAGCGCAAATTTACGCCGACCGACAGTTTTTCGTACAGTTGCTTGCCCGCCCCGACGGTAAAGGCGTATTCCTTCGCCGAAAAACCCGTCGTCGGATTGCCGAACTCATCCGTGCCCGCAAAGTCACCGTAGTTCATGTATTGTATATTGCCGTGAAATGTCACATCCCACTTTTCGATGTGTTGTGCGTAGGCTAAATTTCCGTGTCCGAGGTCTGCCAAATGAAAAGCGTGACTGAAGGAAATCGCACCGCTCATTTGCGGGTTCAGCACCGCCGGGTTAGTGTAAGCCAAAGCCACATCGTCGTCCATGATTGTCAAGACCTCGCCGCCGAGTGCCGTGACGCGGGCGGACTGCGGCAGGTTCAAAAATTCATAGACCTTGGTGCCGCCGATTTGTGCGCAGAGGTGCAGACCGGAGAGTAAAAAAAGAATGAACGGTAAATTTTTCTTCATTATTAATTTTTAGAATGAGGACTGTTTAGGTGTCCGGCACCGGAAATTTATTTTCAGAACCGGTGTCAGACGCTTTTCTGTTCTCGGCTGTTCCGTAATCTTTGCCGGTCAGGTCTTTTTTCGGGTGCAGCGTCAGACACCTCGGCTGCTACATTTTACTCTCCTTTTCCTCCTCCGCCTCGCGTTTTATCAAGGCTTCGCTGCGCCAAGTCGTTACACAACGCCCTAAATCACAATTCATTTTGCGTTCCAACTCTCCGTTTTTGTCGTACAACAGCAGTTCGCCGTTTTCTTGGTCGCCGCCTTTATAAGTACCTTCCGCTTTGAGTTTTCCGTCGGCGTAATATTCGATAAACGGCCCGTTTTCTTCGTTGCCCTCGAACATCACTTTTTCCATGAGTTGCCCGTTCGGATAAAAACGCTGCCATTCGCCGGTCATTTCGTTGTTAACGTAATTTCCGACCAGTGATTTATTGCCGGCGGTGTCGTAGCTGATAAATTCGCCCGCAAACTCACCGTCCTTATAGTTTTCCGTGCTTTGTACCGCGCCGTTTTCGTAGTACAATGTGCGCGTACCGTCGAGTTTATCGGCTTTGTAGTTGGCTTCTTCCATCAGTTTTCCTTGGTCGTCGTAGGCTTTATACGTGCCTTCTTTTCCGAAATCTTTTTTATTGCGGGTATAGACTTCGGTAACGACGCCCGCATCGTTTTTGACTTCGACGGTTTCGGTTTTGCCGGTGCAGCCGATGAGGGAAAGAGCGAGGGCAAAGATGAGAATTTTGGTTGGATACATTTTGAGAGATTTTAGATTTTAGACGTTAGACTGCTCGTATCTGATTGTTTGGACTTTGCGAGGAGTACAATATCTTCGTACAATTTGTAAGCAGCGGCATCGGGGAAAGACGAATTGTGCCACAAACTGCAAAAGGTGCCGCCGACGGATTTGGTAATATTTATCAAATTTTCGACGGTTTTCAGGGTCTCGGCGGGCGATGATTTCAGGTATTGACTGAAGGTGACATCCATAATTTGGAACGGATGAATGCGTAAATCGGTTGACCGGTTTTTTTTTAAATCAAACCACAGGTAAGAGTTTGCCGTACTTGCCCGAAAACCCGGCTGCGCAGCGTAGCCCATTGTGTAGTCGTTTTCGAGGTCATAACGCAAAAGCGATTGATAAGTAACGGGAAATTTTAATTTCAGATAATGCTGCCGACTGTGTATTATTTTTTCGCTTAAAATATTCTGTAAAGTTTTTATTTCTTTTGACAATAAATTTTCGTTTTCATTCGAGGCATAAGACGGATGTATGCCGACCGGGTGCTTTTGGTGTATTTTTTGAATAAGATGAATTAAATTCGGATTGTCGGGAGCGATGTTTTTGTCAAAAGTGTCTCTCCTGCCGAGCAGAAAAAAATAAACGGGTGAAAGGCGGTGTTGCGTATGCAGATTTTCTAAAAAATCATAGACATCGAAAGGGTCTTTTTGTGTGCCGCTCAGGGTTTTGAGACGCGCCGCGATATTTTTTCCCTTTAACTTTAAAAAATCGAGTGCCAAGCCGCCGGCGTTTCTGACAAAGCCTTTTTCACGAAAAGACCAAGCAATGTCGATATCGTAAGTGGGTAAAAAACGGTAAGTTTTGGTTTGCGGTGCGGGTAAATGCGGATAAAATTTGCGCAGCGACTTGACAAACTCGGCGAGCCAAAGCTGTACGAGCGGCAAGTGCAAAAAGTCGTGCCTGGCAGCAAGTGAATTTTTCGCCTGAAATCTGCCGTGCGCGTCTTTTTCCGAAGGCAGATACTCTTCGTAGCGCGACAAAAGATAAAAAACGGCGGCGAAAATATCGAAAGGAAAATCAGCGTTTTCGGTCGCGGCGGGAAATAAAATCGGCAGGTCGAAAGCCTTTTCTACCCGGACATTTTGCGGCTTAATTTTGTCTTCAAACAACAACGAACACGTCGGCAATTTAAACCCTTGCGCAGATGATTTTTGCAAGGAATAGTTTATTTTGACGGAGTCGATACTGCGAAAATCTTCGCTGTTTGCAATAATTTTAAAATGATAACCGGGCAGTTCGTTTTCTATGCAAGACAATATCCAACGCAGGCGCGGAGTGGCTGCATCGACTAATACCGGTACGAAAAATGAGTCGCTTTTTTTCAAGTAATATTATTTTTTTCTATCATTTTTTCACCTTTCGCAAAAAAGTTTTATCTTTCACGAATGATATCCGAACTTCGTGTATGCACACATCAGGCTACTTCATTTTTAACTCTATCTTGAGAAAATAAAACACGTCATGGCAGAACAGAAAAACACCGACACCGCCGCAAATTTAGGACTGGGCGAAATCTCTACCATCAGAAATATTTTGATGGGTCAACAAATGAACGAATACGAACAACGTTTCGGACATTTGGAAGAAAAACTTGTCAATGCCTCGGGCGAACAGGGCGAAAAATTACAAAATTTTCAGGAAGAAACGCGGCAAAATCTCGCGTCCATTGAAAAAGACATGAACGCCCGCTTCGATGCCCTCGAAAAAATGCTGCGCGAAGGTCTCGACCGACTCGAAAATCAAGCAGAAGAAAAACGCCTGAATGATAAGGAAGCACTCGGCAATATGCTCGCCGAAGTCGGGCAAAAATGGATGAAATAATGAGTGCCCCCCACGGTAAAGCCGACAACGAGCCGCTGACGACGGCGGGCGAAGCGCAAATGCTGCTGCAGTTGCAGGATATTCTGCTGCGCAAAGACCGTGAGGGTCTGGCGCAAGTACAGCAGGTTTTGGAAGACAAAAAACTGCTCGCCGAGCGCGTCAGTCCGATTGTAGAGGAGCATTTGGATTTTATGAAACAGACTTTTCCGCAGGAATATCAACGACATGTGGAAAAGGTTGTGGAAGAAAAATTGTTTGCTTCGCAAGATGATATTGTGAATATCATTTATCCGAAATTGGGTAAAATGATTCAAAAATACATCGCGCATCAATTCGAGCAGCTCAAAGAATCCATCGACGCACAAATCGCCGCTACCCTCAATGCCGGACCGCTGGGTTGGGTGCGCCGCAAGGTTTTCGGGATAAAAGTGAGTGAAGAAATACTGACGGGAATGTACAATCCCGTCATCGAGCAAATTTTTGTGATACAACGCGACAGTGGTCTGCTGCTCGGCAGTGCCGCAAAAAATGAAAAAATTCACGAAGATTTAGTCGCCGGTATGCTGACGGCGATTAAGGCTTTTGCCGAAGATGCTTTCGAGCGCGGCGCAGCGGATTTGGAGATGATTCAGTATGATAATTACCGGATTTTTCTGCAAAATTTTCCGCGCTATTACATTGCCGTTGTATTGGGCGGCTCCATGACCGCAACACAGAAAAAGGAGCTGTCGGACAATCTTTTGGAATTTGCGGATGTTGAGTTAAAAACAAATCCCAAGGAAATAGACCACACCGTAAATCTGAAAATTAAAGAAAAGTTGGAACAATACTTTTTTACGGAAACAGAAGGAGTAAAAATCACGTAAACCGATTGAATCGATTGTAAACCCGCATTCGATTATCTTGAACAGCAAATACAATGATTAGCAAAAAAATAATACTCACGGGCAGTTTCGGCGTAGGTAAGACCTCGCTTTTTAACCGCTTTTTATACAGCAAATTTGACGAAAAATACCTGACGACCATCGGCGTAAAAGTCGATAAAAAAGTCATTACCGTGAACGGCAAGGAACTGAATTTATTGATTTGGGATATTGCCGGTGAGATTTCGCAGGACAAAGTGCCGAATTCTTACTTCTTGGGCACGAGCGGTATCGTTTACGTTTTTGACCTGACGCGACCGATTACCGTAAAAAATATGGAAACGGACTTGGAGCATTTACGCAAATTATCGCCGGGTGTGACCATCAAAATCGTCGGCAACAAATCCGACTTGGTAACGCCCGCGCAGGTCGCGGAATTTGTCGAAACCACGGGCATCGAATACGACTTTTTGACCTCCGCAAAAACCGGAGAAACGGTAGAAGAGGTGTTTACGGCAATCGGCAAAAATCTGCTCGACAAGCCCGTTTCCGCCTGATATTTTCACGCCCCCCGCGAAGATTTTAACCCAAATGGCATTGACACAAAACATATTTTTTGACAGCGAAGGCTTCATCATCGACAGTGACGAAGTGCTGTTTCCCCTGTCGGTGCTGCAAGGCAATCTGCGGGTCGATACCTTTCCCTTTATCGACAGCATTTTTACGGTCATTATTTCCATGCAGCCCTTCGACCCCGCGCTGTATTTTCCCTGCGTAGAGCCGCTGCTCGACCATTTAAAAGGTTTTTACGATTATACCTTTACGCGAATCGAGAGAAACGGACAGGATATTTTTCGTTGGCAACTTCGTGACCGCACCGATTTTTACGACAACCGCAAAGCCGAGCAGCAACTGCGACAAGAGAAGCAAATCAACGGTCATTTTACCTACAAATAAACTATTTAAACTTTCTGCGCTGCATCTTTTTTTGTGCATAGAAAGCCGCCCCGATGATGCCCGCATCGTTTTTCAATTCCGCCGGGCGCACGTTCATTTTTACGTTAAAATACTGCTCGTACTTTTCGTATTTTTTACTCACGCCGCCGCCGAGCAAGACCAAATCGGGTGTGAACAAACGGTCGATGTGCTTGAGATAATTATTGAAGCGCGTACCCCATTCTTCCCACGACAAATCGAATTTTTTCCGCGCGTTATTAGACGCATAATGCTCGGCTACCATGCCTGCAAAGTGCAAATGCCCGAGTTCGGTATTCGGCACCAGCTCGCCGTCGTAAAACAGCGCGGAACCGATGCCCGAGCCGATAGTCAAAAACATTACCACGCCGTCCTCTCCTTTACCGCCGCCGAATTCCATAGCCGCTATGCCCGCCGCATCCGCGTCGTTCAGCGCAATCACCGGGCAGTTGGTACTCCTGCTCAACTCGTCGGTAATGCTCGCTCCTATCCAAGACTTATCGATATTGGCCGCCGAAAGTGCCGTGCCGCGTTTCACTATTGCCGGAAATCCGACGCCGATAACGCCGTCTTTCCACCGCAGCAGACCGGTCAGTTCTTTGACGGTTTTGGCAACTGCGCCGGGCGTAGATTTTGCCGGAGTTTCCAGACGTAATCTCTCGCTCAGCAACGTGCCCGTCTCCGTATCCACAATTGCTCCTTTCACGCCCGATGCGCCGATGTCGATGCCTAATACTTTCATTTTCTTATTTTTAGATATTAGATTTTAGACGTTAGATGTTAGATTTCCGTTGTGACTTGTTCGCTTTCTCGACTAACATTATCGTTAATTTTAATTTTGAAAAGGTTCGGCAACTTTTATTTTTTCTGCTGTAAAATATTCACAAAATCCCGAAACTTTGGTTCTATCACCGCAAAACCGCCTCGGTCGATAGTGCCGCCGCCGTACCAAACGCGCTCGAAAATGTTGGTAATTTCCCGAAAGTTTGCAAAGTAATCCGAGCTTCTTAACTCTCGCAAATACTCACCGTTGGTCTTATCGCGTTTCCATTTGATGATTTTACGCAAAGACAATTCTTTAATCACCGCCAAGTAATACAAACGCATGGCGAGCGCAAAATCGCCCTTTTCTTTCGCTTCGCGGATAAAGCGTTCCAGGTCCGTTTCGTGAATATTTTCTTCGATATTTTCGAGGGTAATCGCCGGTCCGTCCGTTTTTTCATCGGGTGCGCCGCTGCCTTCTTTCAGTAAAAACCAAATAATCGCGGTAACGACGGCGACCAAAAAAATAATCGCAACGACCTTAAAAATACCCGCCCCGAACGGACTGCCGGTCGAGCGCGAACGCTGCTGCTGTATTTCAAAATCACCGAACATATCCGTCGAGTCACGGCGCATTTGCAAATCTTCCTCCGACTCCGGCGGCGGTGCGCCCGAGTAATCGAGGTCTTTGGTCAGTTCCTGCCACTTAGCGGGCGAGAGTTTTTTTCCGCTTTCGTTTTGTGCAAAAAGCCCGATCGCAAAACACAGCAATGCCAAGACGCAAAAAATATTTTTGCACAAAGTAACAAAGAAAATATACGTTTTTTTTCGCGACATAACTCAACGGCAAGCAGTTTGAAAACCTTCCGGGCAAATGTAAGAAAAAATTACTCTTCCGTTTGCAAAATAAAGCCGCTGCCGTGGACATTTACGATTTTTATGCGCGGGTCGTCGGCAAAATATTTGCGCAGGCGCGAAATAAAAACATCCATGCTTTTGCGATTAAAATAGTCGTTTTTGCCCCAAATGTTCTTTAAAGCCGTGGCGCGGTCGGTGAGATTTCCCTGATTTTTACAAAGCATGGTGAGCAGTTTACTTTCGCGCTCGGTTAGGTAGCGGTCGCTGTCGGCGTGGCTGAGTTTTTGATTTTTCGGGTCGAAAGTATAGTTACCGACGGTAAATATTTCGGGTAACACCTCCGTGCCGCCGGACGCGCTGCGACTCAATACCGCTTCAATCCGCGCCGTCAATTCCTCCTCGTCCACCGGTTTTTTAATGTAATCGTCCGCACCGATATGAAAGCCGCGCAGTACGTCGGGTTTGAGCGATTTTGCCGTCAGAAAAATAATCGGCATGGCGGGTTCGGCGGCTTTAATTTTTTCGGCGAGCGAAAAACCGTCGGTGCCGGGCATCATCACGTCGAGCAGACACAGGTCAAACGGATGCTCGCTGAATGCCTTCCACGCGGCGTTGCCGTCTTTGGCGTGATGCACCGAAAATTGCTTCATTTCCAGATATTCTTTCAGGATGTAGCCGAGGGTTTCGTTGTCTTCGGCGAGCAGTATCTTTTTCATTGTTTTTGTTTTTTAGGAGAGAGGAGAGAGATGAAAAAATTTCATTTTTTCCGTGCGCCTCTCCCCTCTCTCCTCATCAGAATCGTAAACGTACTCCCCCGCCCGATTTCACTTGCGACCGTAATTTTACCGCCGTGTTTTTCTACCACTTGCTTGACATAATTTAAGCCCAGACCGAAGCCCTTTACCTCGTGCAAATCTCCGTCCGTGACCCGATAAAATTTAGCAAAAATCCGTTCTTGCTCCGTTGCCGGAATGCCCTTACCGTTGTCTTTTATTTTGATGAAAAAGTTTTTGCCGGCGGCTTCCGTACTGATTTCAATTATCGGTACGGCTTTGTCGCAGTATTTGATTGCGTTTTCTAAAAGATTGACAACGACGTTGTGAAAATGACTTCGGTCTAAAAGCAGAACGGTATTTTCGGTTTTAAAATCAAAAGTAATCTCGCCGCCGCTCAGAGTTAATTTCGGCGTGACGGACTGCGCCGCTTCGCGCAAAATCGGCTCGATTTCGACTTCATGCTTATCAAAAATATACCTGCCGCTTTCCAGACTCGCCAATTCCAAAACCTTGTCGATGTGCGTTTTTATTTTCTCATTCTCACTGCGTATCAGGCGCACATATTCCTTTGGTTTTGCGGCGGGCATACTTTTGAGGTGTTCCTCCAGCATCTTACTTGCCAGACCGACCGAAAAAACGGGCGTCTTCAACTCGTGCGTCAGATTATTGATAAAGTCGTTTTTGACCTCCGCCAGTCTGCGTTGTCGATTATTCAAATGCAGCAGCCAAACAAAGCAGCCGACCAAAATGAGCAGAAAAAGCAGCGAAGGAATCAACAGATTTTGCAACTGCCGCAGCAGATAATTGAAAATATTCTGCACATTCAGCCGCAGCACGATTTGACATTTGCAGCCCTCCGTCACCGCCCCCGACAGCGGCAAAAAATACCGACTAAACCGCGAATGCTCCGTGTCGAAGTCCGGGCTTTTTAACGTAAATCCGCGCCCCCCGCCCGCCGTCAGCGCAAAGTCGAAGTCGATGCCGCCGAGTTCTCTCTCCTCCGCTTTTTCGCGCAGCAACTCGCGCAAACCCCGCAGCATTCGCGCCTGCAATGTATCGCGCTCGGGCGAAGCGGCAATGTAACCGGGTTTGGTCAGCACGGCGATTTCCGAAGTCGTCAAGCCGGGGTTGTGCAGTTCGCCTTTGACTTCGCGCAGCAGGCTTTCCACCTTCTTATCCAAGTTCGTTTTTTGCAAAGCCAAGCCGGTAATCAACAGCCGATACTGTACGAAAACCAAACCGCCGAGCGATGCGACGAGCAGAAAAATGAGGAGACGATTCTTAATGATGTACGAAATTTGATGTATGATTTACGAATTACGATGTACGATTGCTTGAGTGACAGGGAAATCACGGTTTCGCTTGTTTGCGCTGTAGGACTTTTGCCTCCTTTCGTGACTTCTTAGGACTAACGTCGCAAAATTCCGATTTTTATTGCACTCTCGAGCGTTTAACCAATCGTTTGCCTTTGCTCGTTTTTTGTTTTCCCTTGCGCTCGGATTTCGTGCCTATCTTTGTGATGTCAAATTTAAGAATTTCATATTTCATTCATATCGCTTCGGTCGGCAAACGGGAAGGTTTTATCACAGACATAAACTTTTCCGTTTGCCGTTTTTTCCTTTCGCTTTATCGAAAAAATTCTCTCGCGTATTAAGTTTTTTGGCTATATTTGGACTCGTTCAGTAACAGTCAAAACAATTAACAAAACATGATACGCACACTCATCAAATTCGGTTTCCTCTTAGTCGTC
>JAHDCG010000001.1:32514-37233 GCA_020629965.1 Saprospiraceae bacterium
CAATTAACAAAACATGATACGCACACTCATCAAATTCGGTTTCCTCTTAGTCGTCGGTCTTTTAGTCTATAATTTCTTTCTCGGCACGCCCGAAGAAAAGCAGCAATCGCAGCGTGTCTTTGACAAAGGCAAGGAAGTTTTAGTCTCGGTCGGTGATTTATTAAAGTCGGAAAAAGAAAAATTCGACGCGGGAAAATACGATACCGCACTCGATAAAATCGGCGATGTCTTTGATGATTTAAAGCAAAAAGCCAAAGATTTTGAAAATGAAGACTACCTCGGTCGCTTGGAAGATTTGGAAAATAAGCGCGAAGAATTGCAGGAAGAACTCAGAGAAATCGACCAAAATGTGCAGGATGAATTCACCTCCAAAGGCGATGAGCGCAAAGCCGAAGACTTGAAAATCGAAATCGACCGCCTGATGGATAATGCCAAAAATCTGGTGCGCGACATGGATAAAAAGCAATAAGGTTTATGAAAAAATCCCCGTCGATTTCACGCGACGGGGATTTTTTTTTTATTCTTTGGATTTCTCTTCTTTTTCCCTTTCTTTCTTTTCTTTTTCTCGTTCCTTCTCCCGCTTTTTCTCTCTCCTTTTTTTCTCCTTATCCGACAGCACTTCCTCCGCTTTGATGTCCTCTTCCACGTCGTCTATTTCGTTTTGCGTGTCTTCCCATTCGATGCTGCCGTCGAGTACGCCTTTGAAGCGGTCGATGTAGGCATTTACCAGCAAGTCGATAATCGTACTCCACGCATCGGTAGCGGGCGCGTCGATATTGCCCGCAATCGGAATGCGTGTCGCTGTCAGTTCTTCTTTATTCGTGCGGTCTTCCACCAACTCCTGTGCGCCTTCCACAAATAATTCTTTGACTGCCTCGCCGAAACTGCGGTCTTTTTCCTTCCACGAAAAGAAAGAAACATCGTGTATCAACGGCTTGACATAGCCCTCGATGTTTTTATTTTTTCCCGTCATTTCGCTGTACACATCCAGCGTTCCTTTTTCAATCGTAATGCCCGCAATGTCTTTAGAAACGGCGTTAAATTTTGTCAGGTCGATGCCCTCCGCCCGTGCGTCGTAGTTAAAATTCGGGAAGTCGCGCAGCAAATCCGCTTTTGCCGTAAACTCGATGGTGCCGCCGAAAGAAGACCGCCCCGTCAGCTTGGCATCCGAAGGCAAATCCGAGTCCTTGCTTTCTACATTTCTGATGTTGGTCAGCTCAAAATCCAAATCCTGAAAACCCGCGTCAATGTCGGGATTCGCGGATACGTTTTTCAAATTTATATCTCCGTTAATAACCGCAAAACGGTTGATTTCAATCGGCATTAAGTCCTTTACCAGCTTGACCCAGTCCACCGTTTCGCCCGTCTGTGACTGCTCTTCGGTCGGTCCGAAGGCAAAGTTAATCGTCGGGTCGGTCACCACCACTTCACCCACTATCGCGCCTTTCAGTATCGACCGCCATTCTATCGACAAATCCGTCAGCGGGATTTCGACAAAAGGCTCTTTGACATCGTTTTCGACTATTTCGACCCGCAAATCACAGATGGTGTAAGCCCCCCGATACAGATACAAATCCACATCCGAAATCGACCCGGTATAACCGTCCAATTCGGCCAGCGTTTTGTTGACATATTTGGTCACAATCGTCGGCAAAGCAAGGCGTAATGCCACCAACAGCACGATGACAATCAACCAAATATAACGTTTCTTAAATTTTCTTTTTTTATTTTCGCTCATGTGAAATTTGAAATTTGCGACGGAAAACATCGTAACGATGTCTTGCTAAAAGCGAAATAATTTACATTTTGTTCGCAAATTTCGGAGAAGGGAAAAAGTCAAATAAACTTCTCCACCGCAATCGTATCTTCGTCTAAAGAGCGGTCGGAAAAACCGCGTGATTTGAACAACCGCAGCATCGGTCGATTGTCGCTCAATACCGTTGCATGGATGCGCTTGATGTCACGAATGCGGGCAATTTCTAAAATAAAATCCGTCATTTTTCCGCCCAAGCCGCGCCCCTGCCAATCGTCGCGTATCGCAATGGCATATTCGCCTTCTTTGCGGTCGGGATTGAGCGCGAGGCGCACTACGCCCGCAAGGTGTTTGCCCGTTTCGTCTTCGTATTCCGCCACGATGGCCGTCTCGCGGTCGTAGTCGATGTTGGTAAAACGCGACAACATACTGCGCGTAATTTTGATACCCGCGCTGAAAAAACGGTAGTACAGAGAGCGGTCGGAAAGATTTTCCAACAATTCGCGCTCGATGTCTTCATCCTCCGCGCGAATGGGACGCAGCAGAATATTTTCACCGTTTTTGAGGGTCATCGACTTGACAAATTCTTCGGGGTACGGCGAAATCGCCAAGTGGGTGTATTTGCCTGCTTTCGGGTCGGTGTCGGGGTCTAAAACCGCCCGCGCATTGAGCACCGTACCGCCCGTTTCGTCGATGGCAAAGGGATTGATGGCGAGCGAAGCAATCTGCGGAAAGTCCGTCACCACGTAAGAAAAACGGTACAACAGCAATTGAATATCGGGAATATTGACGGCTTTGGTGCCGCGATGCCCGCGCAGGATTTTGTAAATGCGGGTGTTTTCGATGATACGACGTGCCAGAGCCATATTCAGCGGCGGCAGTCCGTATTCCGTATCGTCAAAAACGTCGTAAGCCACGCCGCCCATGCCGAAACGAATGGCGGGACCGAAAACGGGATGTTTTTCCGCGCTGACGTACAATTCGTAGTCTTTATAAATCATTTTTTCGACCAAAATACCTTCTATTTGTTGGTCGAGTCCCTGCTCGGCGATGTTGTTTTTTATCTTTGCAAAAGCCGTTTTTACTTCTTCGTCGCTGTTCAAATTCAATTCGACGCCGCCGACTTCGGTTTTATTTTCAATGGCGGTACTCGATATTTTTAAAACTACCGGATAGCCGATTTCCCGTGCCGCTTTTACCGCATCTTTCACTTTTAATACTACCCGATTTTCGGGCGAAGCAATGCCGTAAAAGCCCAACAGTTTTTGGGTTTCCGACTCGTTCAGCACCGTTCTTTTTTCGCGCAGCGCATTTTCAATCAGCAACCGCGCACTCTCTTTGTCGCGGGTAAATTCTTCGGGCAAAGAGGACGGGGCTTCGTAGAGTAAGTCGAAATTGCGCTGATAATCGTGCATGCGCAAAAATATATTCACCGCATTTTCGGGGAAATGATAGACGGGCAGTCCGCCGTTTTCGAGGATGATTTTACTGCGGCTGCGGTCACTGCGACTTATCCAACAAATCAAAACCGTCTTATCTGCCGAGCGGGCAATTTTCACCAGCGTCTTCGCCAGGTTATTTTCATCCTCATCGCGCCCGGGGGCGTAAATCACCAAAACCGCGTCCGTATTATCGTCAAAAAGGCAGGATAAAACCGCCTTTTGGTAATCCGCTGTCCGCGCCGTAAAATACAAATCGACGGGGTTGGCGATTTTTCTTTGCGGCGGCGTAACGGCTTTTAGTTTTTGTAAAGTCGTCGGCGAAAATTCCGCTAAGCGACCGCCGTTTTTCACTAAACTGTCGGCAGCGACCACGGCGGGGGCGGCGGCGTTGGTAACAACGGCAAGGCGATTGCCCGAGGGGCGGGTTTGTTTGCCGAAGGCCTCGGCGCAGTTGAAAAGTTGCAGCAGCGAGCGCGTCTCGATGATGCCGACCCGTCGAAAAGCCGCCGAATAAACGGGGTGCGTGCCCGCGCTGTGACCGCGATTGCCGTACACCATTTGCGCGCCGAGTTCGGTTTTTCCGGCTTTGTAAACAATGATGGGTTTGCGACGGGTAAACTCTCGGGCGGCACTCAGAAACTCACGGGCATTTTCCAAAAATTCCATGTAAATCAAAATGCAATCCGTCTGAAAATCTTCGCTGAGCCAGTCAATGAGTTCGTGCAGCTTGATGTCGGTCATCATGCCCGTCGAAATGAAATAGCTGAACCCGAAATGCTCGTGGTAAGACCAGTCCGCCGTCATTTCGGAGACCGAGCGGCTTTGAGAAATGAAGGCGATACCGCCCGTTTGCAGGGGTTTGGCGTAGGCACTGAGGTTTAAATCGAGGTCCGGCGTTTGAATACCGAAACTTTCCGGACCCAAAAAACGCATGTCGTACTTAGCGCAAATGTCGCGGTATTGCTGTTCGAGACTGTTGTTTTTTTCGTTGGGTCGGCGATGTCCGCCGGAGATAATGAGGACGGCTTTGATGCCGGCTTCGCCGCAAATTTCGAGCTGCTGCGGTATTTTTTCGGGCGCAATGACGAAGACCGCCAAGTCTGCGACGGAGGGCAGATGCCGCAAATTGAGATAGCAGGTTTGCCCGTAAAGTTCTTTGTATTTGGGATTGACAAAATAGACCTGACCGGCGTACTCGCTCTCCGCCAAACCGCGCGTAAAGCGGCAGCCCGCCGAGTTCGGATTATCGGAAGCACCGACGAGGGCGATACTTTCGGGGCGAAATAAATTGTTGAAAGTCCGGTTCATAGGGTAAATATAGAGAAGTCGGCTATAACGACAAGGGAAAGAAAGGTTAATTTTGCGGTTTAGAACGGGAAATGCCGAAAACAAATAAACGCCTAAACAAATACACAAATAAACATCCGTAATGCTTTTACCTCATTTTGACAAAAACGAAATCGAAGCCGGCTGTGACGAAGCGGGGCGCGGCTGCCTCGCCGGACCGGTCTTTGCGGCGGCGGT
>JAHDCG010000001.1:37333-68845 GCA_020629965.1 Saprospiraceae bacterium
CGGTTTACGCCCTACCCCGACATTCCGCACCATTGCATTATCAAAGGCGACGGAAAATATTTGTCGATTGCAGCGGCTTCCGTTTTGGCAAAGACGCACCGCGATGCTTATATGTTCGATTTGGCGAAGAAGTTTCCGCATTACACCTGGCAAAATAATAAGGGCTATCCGACCAAAGCGCACCGAGCGGCGATTGCTGCGCACGGGCCTACGGCGCACCACCGCAGGTCTTTTCGGCTGCTGCCGACAGAAAATACGGACTGAAAAAGGACAGTTACCGATTTTTTTGCTAATTTTATATTTTCGTTCTTTTCGGCGTTTATGAACCTCGACCGGTCGTCTGCGTTTTCGAGAAAACAGGAACTTTTCATTTATCAAAACCACTATTGCGCCCCATGAAAAAATGGGTTAACCGTGCTTTTCATCACTATTATGCTCACCGCTATGCTCGCTTCGAACATTTTGCGCAGCACCCTAAGCGCGTACAACTCAACGTCCTCACCTCGCTCGTCGAAGCCTGCAAACACACCGAATGGGGCAGGTCGCACAATTTTAAAAACATAAAAACCGCCGCCGATTTTGCGGCAAATATTCCCGTGCAGGATTACGAGTCGCTCAAACCCTACATCGAGCGCATGATGCACGGCGAGAAAGATATTTTGTGGAGCGGGCGCATCAATCGTTATTCCAAATCAAGCGGCACGACGAGCGACCGCAGCAAATACATCCCCGTCAGCGACCAAAATCTGAAAAAAAATCACATTCGCGGCACCTGGGATACGATGACTTCGCTCTATCATTTGCGACCGGATGCGAAGCAATTCGAGTGTAAAAGTCTGTTGATGGGCGGCAGTTTGGAGCCTTACGCGCCGCACCCGGACACGGTGCGCGGCGATATTTCGGCGATTATGCTGGAAAATATGCCGTGGGTGGCGCGCCCGTTTTTCTCGCCCGACTTCGAGACGGCAATGATGCCCGATTTTGAAGAAAAAATCGAGCGTATGGCGCAGATTACCGCTAAGGAAAATATCGTGATGGCGGGCGGTGTGCCGACTTGGACTTTGGTGTTGTTTCGTCGCATTTTGGAAATCACGGGCGCGGCACATATCAAGGAAGTGTGGCCGAATTTTCAGGCCTACATTCACGGCGGCGTGAGCTTTACGCCCTACCGCGAGCAATTTAAAAAGTACCTGCCCGGCGGCGACGTGACCTATCTCGAAGTCTATAATGCCTCCGAAGGTTTTTTCGCGGTACAAACAGATTTGGCAACGGAAGATATGCTGTTGCTGCTGGACAACGGCGTGTATTACGAGTTTATTCCGCGCTGCGAAATGCACCAAGAAAACCCGCAGACCGTGCCGCTGTGGGAAGTCGAGGCGGGTGAAGATTACGCCATGCTCATCAGTACGAACGGCGGGCTGTGGCGTTACAACATCGGCGATACGGTGACTTTTACTTCCGTTAATCCTTACAAAATAAAAATCACGGGACGCACCAAGCAATTTGTCAACGTTTTCGGCGAGGAGGTGATGGTCGATAATACGGACGAGGCGGTAGCCCGCACCTGTGAGGCAACGGGAGCGCAGGTTTTGGACTATACGGTGGCGCCGATTTTTATCGAAGGCAAAAATAAAGGCGGACACGAATGGCTGATTGAATTTGCCGTAGAACCGCCCGATACCAAAAAATTTGCGCGGCTTTTAGATAAAAACCTGCAAGACATCAACTCCGATTACGCCGCCAAACGCTACCGCAATATGGCGTTAAAATCGCTCACTCTGCGCGACCTGCCGCGCAATACTTTTGACAAATGGCTGAAATCAAAAGGCAAATACGGCGGACAAAATAAGGTGCCGCGCCTGTCGAACAGTCGGAAATATCTGGAGGAAATTTTGGAATTTTATGACGGGGAGCGCGTTTCTTTGTAGTTGAAGGAGTCTGACACGGTACTTTGAAAAATAAATTAAGCCTTAGACTCACCGATAAATCGAGCAAAAATACGTGTCTGACTCCTGGACCTTACTTTTCTTATAAGAGCCGGAGTCAGACGCCCGCTTTTTTCTGACTTTCCGGTAAAAATTTAATTCCGGACTTTCTGCATAAGTTTAGCGTCAGACTCCTTCACGCATAAAAAAAACGGACAGCCAATCTTGCGACCGCTGCCCGTATCATTAAGTGAGTGTGTGTATTCTTAGACCAAATGTTCTTTCGGTCTCTTTTCTTTTTACAAAAACCAATCCGCTTTTAAAACATGCGCATCGGCTTGTAGCTCGTCGCGCGGTAATGACGCGGTATCGAGCGTTTTTTGCGCGGCTGCGGCTTAGTTTGTTGCGGTGCGGTCTGTGGTCGCTCGATGATTTGGTAGGTCGGCGCGGCAGGTTCGGCTCTGACGACGGGCTGCGGCACGGCGACGGGTCTGACGACAACCTGCGGCACAGTCGGGCGCGGCGCGGTGGTTGCTTGTACGCTCGGGGTCGGCACTGCATTCGGATTTGGCTGAAAGTCGTAGAAATTCAACTCGTAATCTTCAATCAATTTTATCAGTTTTTGGGCGTACTGTTTGTCGGTGGCGTAGCCTTTACGTTGCAGACCGATGGCCCAGCCTCGGTAGTCGTAGCGGCCTAAATCGAAAAGTTCGTCGTAGATACCTCGGGTCACGAGGTAGGTGCTGTGGTCGAAGAACGACTCTTCGACGGTTTTGTACATCCGAAAATCGGAGTCAATCAGATTGCCGTTTGCGTCGTAGTCATCGTCTTTCCATGCGTAAACCGGGCCTTGGCTGCCGTTGCGTTTGACGCCGAAACCCGCGTTGGCGTTCAGAAAAAGTTCGCCTTTTCCCCAACTCGATTCTAAAATAAATTGGGCTAATTTGATACTCGCCGGGATATTAGTACGGTGCATTTCGCGCACGGCGATTTCCGCATACTCTTTGATGAAAGATTTGCGCTCGCCTATAGTCAGGTATTCTGCGGCTTGTGCGCCGAAAGAGACGGCGAGCAAAAACAGGGCGGTAAAAATTGTGTGTCTCATGTTGTTTAGTTTGGTTCTTTGAAAATCCCCTGTCACGGGATTTATCGAAGAAGGTTGAGTTTTTTATGTATGTGCTGAAAAAAGGAAGTCATACATCGACTTCCGGAGTTTATTTTCGGATTAGGTGATGTTGTCTTTTTTTGGTTGTGTAGAATGTCTGTCCCGCTTTGCAAAACGTTTCGCATTTTTTCAAATACCGAAGTTTTTTTTGCAGCGGGAACAGGGTTGTGCCGATTTGTCAAGCAAGGCTTTCCGAAAACGCGTTCGTTTTCGGTTGTGTGTGCAGAAAAAAGCCTTCTGTGTGTATCTCGTATGTAAAGTGCCGTCGAGTGAAAAAAATGCATTACGATAATTTTTAATCAATTACCGTGCCTTTCGTATAATCAATATTTATAATATTTTAGCAGAGATGCAAATCCCGGCAGATATGAGGCTCTTTTAGCGTGACGGGCAAAAATTTGATGAAAGCGGCGGATAAGAAATTTTACACATTAAATTTACACTATATATGTTCGGCACGATTTTTACTAAGATATGAGTAGATTTTTTTTGTACAAAACGGACAAATCTGTGACAAAAAATAATCACTTTACATTTAAAAATATTCTTAATCAATTAAAAATCAGCTTATTACTTGACTTTATCAAAAAAACCCCCTTATCTTTGTTGCAGAACATAACGAACATAAACAAGTACCCGAAACCATTTTTCTTTTAAACCGGAAGTTTAGCACAATCCCGTGAACAGTTAGTAAACCGATTTATCCGCTTTAGAAAACCGCACCTGTCCCCCTACTTCGGACTAACCTGCCTTTTCTGTTACAAGGACATTCACCCCAAAAAAATCGGGGTAAGGTGTCTGTGATAACCGTTTTTTCCTTCCTGTTTTGCCAACGACAACACACACACGCTGACTTCTCAAACCGGAACGACATGAGATACACACAAACACACGCAGTCGTACGCGGCTGCCTCTTCCTGGCATTTTCATTTTTGACTTTCACAAATATTTCCGCGCAAATGACCGCTGCGGAAGTATTTTACGAAAAAGGACGCAGCGCACAAGCCGACGAAGACCCGCACTACGCCGTGGGCCGTTATACTTTGGCGATACAAGAAAATCCCGCACTCATCGACGCTTATCGGGCGCGCAGTGAGGCGTATCAGGCAATCGGCAAGAGCAATCTTGCAATCGAAGACCTGACGCACGTCATTCACAGCAACCCCAAGGACGTCCGTGCTTTGGAGTTTCGCGCACACATTTATTTCACTTTGGGACAACTCGACCGAGCATTATTCGACTATGAAAACGTTTTAAAATTACACACAAGTCCCGAGGCGTATTTGAATGTAGGATTGGTAAAACTGGCAACGGATGCACCCGACGCCGCTATCGCGGATTTTCGTATGGCGCTGTCGCTGCGCCCTGATTTCGTACCCGCTCTGTGCAGCATGGCGGATGCCTTCAGCGCAAAAGGTTTGGACTATACCAACCCGGCCTTCAGTTACTACGACAAGGCTTTGGCACTCGACCCGAGCAATATTATTGCTTTGAGAAATCGCGGAAAACTCCACCTCTGCCTCAATCAATTAGAGAACGCAGCGGCGGATTTTCTGAAGATTTCAGCGCAAACGGAAGACGCGGAAACGCTTGTTTTTCTCGCTTCCTGCTACCGCAAACAAAATCGCATCCTCGAATCACAGTACAGCATCGACCGCGCCCTCGCCCTCGACCCGAATAATCCGGACGCCTACTTCGAGGGCGGAATGACGGAGGCTGCCGCAGGTAATCTGCGCAAGGCCCTGACCTACATGTACGTCGCGCGCGGCTACGAACCGACGCACCCGGATTATCTCATGGAATGCGGAAAAATCGAAATGCGCGTCGATAAGCCTTTTATGGCGGTGCGTTCGTTTAATATGTACACCGAAGAGGCGGGCGAAAATGCGGAAGTAGATATGCTGCGCGAAGAATGCTACCTCGCTATGGAACAGCAAAATTTCAGAGCAATACAACCGGCGCAACAGCCCGTCAGCCGTGCCGCAGAGCCGATGCGGGCTTTTAGTGCGGATGTTTTTGAGGATTGAATTTAGTAAAGATTGAATTAAAAAGCCGCTGTCTTGGGTTAAGACAGCGGCTTTTTTTGGCTTGATTTTTTTGTAATTGTCACATCTGTTTGCACTTGAGACGCGTTTTCCCGCGTCTGTACAAAGTCCGATAGTGTTCCGAAATTAGTAATCGGGAATCGAAGAAAAACGCATTACTTTTAAAAAGAGAATTTCGGAATTCCGGTAATTCCTGACCTTCGGAGTCACAGAGATGCGGGAAAACACGCCTTCTTGAGAGACGAGCAGGTAAGACCTGCAAATCCATAATCGCAATATAATTCAGGCAAAGAAAGGGGTCACGGTTGAAATCCGTTGATACTTCGCTTTTACTCAAAAGGTGATTTAGTCGCCCTGTGAACAGCCGCAAATTCGCCCCGCTGAAAAAAAAGAAACGGTATCAAGCGCAAAGCACTTGATACCGTTTCTTTTCAGCCGATCGACCAAAGTCAATGCTGCGGTCAGGCTACCGCTCGACCCGCACATTGGCGGGCGCATTAAAGCGCGTAATTTTGATTTCCGTGCGGCGGTTCATTTGGTGCTGCATTTCATCACAGTTTACGCCGTCTTCGCAGTCGTTGACGTGTTTGCTTTCTCCGAAACCTTCGTAAATCAAACGTTTCGGGCTGATACCGAGATTGACCAAATACATCATCGCACTCTCTGCCCGACGACGCGAAAGACGTTCGTTGTAGCTGCTTCTCCCGCGTGCGTCCGTGTGTGAGATCAGCGAAATGTGCATCGACGGATAAGTAGTCAAAAGTTGGTACACATAATCTAATTCACGCGAAGCGTCTTTTCTGATGTATGCTTTGTCGAAATCGTAGTAGATATTGCTGAGTTTGATGATTTGCCCTTCCGTGTAGTCAGGCGTGCTTTTTCCCGTAAAGTAACGGTTCAGTTCCTCGGTGGTCATGCCCGTGGTCGGGAAAGGTTCGGTGCCGTTGAGCATATTCGGAGTAGCGAAGATG
Organism: Saprospiraceae bacterium; assembly: GCA_020629965.1. Classification (GTDB taxonomy): domain Bacteria; phylum Bacteroidota; class Bacteroidia; order Chitinophagales; family Saprospiraceae; genus JAHDCG01. The sequence continues at coordinate 43,440 of JAHDCG010000001.1, forward strand.
TAAGTCGGACTGTTCGGCGTTGCGCCGTAGGGTTGCGGTATGCCGATCGGGGTTCGCTTCGGTTCGACAACGTCAGTATAAGAGCCGGCGACGTTCATTTTTACCACGGCATTCAAGGGCACATCCGCGCCCGTACTCACTTTTTCGGCGCAGTCGGGAATAATAGTCGTGACATCCGCCCGCCCTTCACCGAAGTTATTTTTGCGCCCGATGACTTCGTATTCGCAACCGCATTCCAAGCAGAAATTAAACTCACCGTTGTCGTCGCTGACTTCCTCTGTCGTCTCGCCGGTGCATTTATTGAAGAGGATAATTTTTGCGTTCGGGATGCGTCTGTTATACGTTTCATTTACTACTTTTCCGTCGAGCAGCAAACAGGTTTTCTTTGTGACCGCCAAGCAGTGTTCTTCTTCGGCAAAGAGTTGTGCGCCGGATATTTTTTCACGGTAGTTTTCAAACTTAGGATTTTCGACGAGCAAAACGTAATTGCGATTGGGTTCGACCTTGTAAAGGAAAGAGCCTTTGCTGTCCGTTTCGTACATTGCGCGTCCGTCCACCGTTTCGTTGTTATCGCTGACCATAGTGAGTACAAACTCTTTGTTGTCGGCGTTCAGCGGTTTTAACTTTAGGAAGATATCGTTGCTTTGAGAGTTTAAGACCTTGCCTTGCTCAGTCGTTTCCACGATTGTGACATCTACGCCGGGCAGGCGTTCGCCCGTCGCGGCATCGTTTACGCAGATTTTGCGACGCGTATTTTGCGCGATTTTTTCGTTCAAAGAGCCTTTCCATTCGTAAATATCGTCTCCGCCTTTGCCGCCGGTACGATTAGAAGAAAAGTAGCCCGACTCGCCGTCGTTATTCATCGTAAAGCCGAAATCATCTTTTTCGGTATTAAAAGGCGCACCCAAATTTTCGCGTACCGACCAGGTCGTTTCGTCGCTTTCGTCCGTTTTGTTGACCGCAAAAATATCCAAACCACCGAGTCCGCGGTGACCGTTGGAGGCGTAGTAAAGCGTTTCTTGGTCACTGATGAAAGGAAAAATTTCCTGCCCGCTCGTGTTGACCGTCGGGCCGAGGTTTTTGGGTTCCTGCCATTTGCTGCCGAGTTTTTCGCTCATCCATATATCCATGCCGCCGTAGCCGCCGGGGCGGTCGGAGGCAAAGTACAGCCGCCTGCCGTCTGCCGAAAGAGTCGGGTGTGCCGAAGCAAATTCTTTGTTATTGATGTTGAGTTCGACGGCCTCCGTCCAATAGTCGTTTTTGTATTCGGAGCTGTACAGTTTGAGGTCTTTGATGCCTTCTTCGTTTCTGCCTTTTTTGTTGCTGCGCGAAAAAATCATCAACGTACCCGGTTTGTTAAAGGTCGTGACTCCGTCGTGGTATTTGCCGTTGACTTCGTCGTCCATGGCTTCGATTTTAGTAATTTCGCCGTCGCTGTTTTTTTTCGCGTAAAAAATATCGGTAAAACTGCCCTGCGTCCACTTGTCTCGATTGACGGAAATACCGTTTTTCGTGCCGCGATTGGAAGTGAAAATTACGCCGTCTTTATATTGTATAGGGCTGAAATCAAGTGCGCCGGAGTTCAGTGCTTCCACGTTGCTGACAGCGACATTTTTCGACTCTTTAAAAACTTCGAGCTGGTCGCAGTCGGTGATAAAGTCACGGTTGTCGTCCATCGTTACCTTGAGGTACTCGCCGTACCAACGCACGGCATCTTCGCACTTTCCGTTGCTTTGCAAGACTAAAGCGTAGTTGATAAAATCGTCGGGATTACTCGTTTCGTTTATCATTTGCGCGTACCAGTATTCCGACTCTTCGTACTGCGCATTGAGGCGGTAGCTGTTCGCTAATTTTGTTTGCACGTAAGTACTTTGTTGCGTGCTTTCGAGATTCTCGTAGTAATCCGCAGCTTCCATGAAGCCCAAATTCTCGTACAAATCATCGGCTTTTTTGCGCTCGCCGCTTAATTTTCTGCTTTCGCTGCGCGCTGCGGCACGGGCAGCCTGTCGGCGTTCTTTGCGCGTCAACTTCTTGATTTCGGGATTTTTGAGGGTATCGAGTACGTGCCGGTTGCGGTAGTCATCGGCAAACAGAGTTGTCGTGCAGCAGAGGAGGAAGATTACAGTGATGTGTTTCATTGCCTTTTTATTTCGTTATCGGTTGTCGGTTATCGGTAGATTTTCTTTTAAAAAAAGCGGATATTATTAACCCCTTCTTTGTCATAGAAGAAGAGGTATTCCGCCATGACCTCGAAGCTGCCCGTGGTGTAATCTCTCAATTCCGAAAGGGTAAAATCCGTGGCGAGGCCGAGTTTAAATTGTTTGCTGAGTTGAAATTGCATGACCGCATCTACACTATCGCCGAGGCGGTAAGTCGCGCCCAGCCAAAAGGCATTCATAAACAAAAAACTCGCGTTGAGGTCTAATTCAAACGGCGCATTAGGGCTGTAAGTGATGAGCATGGCGGGTTTGAACATCACGTTATCCGCGACGCGGGCGATGACACCGCCCATGAGGTAGTAGGAGCGATATTGGCTGATTTGATTGATGCCGAAAAATTCGTCGCTGTATAAATTTGATTTCAGCAAAGAAGGCGCGGACAAGCCGAGATAGTAATTTTTGGCGGAAAGGTAAGCACCGACACCGAAGTTCGCGCCCGTTTGACTCGACTCGACGGGTATCAGATTATCGCCGGAGTCGATTGTTTCCGCTTTCGCCCAGTCGATTTGACTGTACTCGAAGCGCGTCAGCAGACCGACACTGAATACGGTTTCCTTTTGCAGTGCAATGCGATAAGCATAGTTGAGGTCGATGTAACTGTTATTGACCATTCCGATGCGGTCGGAGGTTACGGCGAGTCCGGCACCGCAGCGATTATTTAAAAACGGCGCGTGCGCGAAAGCCGAAAAGGTACGCGGTGCGCCCTCGACTCCTTGCCATTGGTGTCGATAAATCGCACCCAGCGTCATGGCTTCCTTACTGCCCGCGTAGGCAGGGTTGTAAGCCATTTTGTTAAAGATAAATTGCGAATACTGGACGTCTTGTTGAGCGGAGAGGGAAAAAATGAAACTCAAAAAACAGATAGCCGTGATAAAATTTTTCATTATATTTTGCCTTGCCGGAGGACAGAGACGTTTGACGTTTGCCGACGTAAAATATCTCTCCTTCCGAATTTTCAATGTGATTTTTCCGTCTTAGTAAAAGAAATTAAATAAGTTAAGTCGGAATGCTCTTTTATTTTTTCTTCTAAAGAATTCAAAAAATCGTTGCATAGCCATAGCTACGGAACTATTTTTTGTGTTTTTTAGAAGGAAAAAAAATGAGCATAACGGCTCAAGTTATTTGGTTTCTTTTACTTACAGACAGCATAAAATCAAGTACAACAGGAGGCTGTTTTACTGTAAGACAAATTTCAGACCAAAGCAAAATAAAAAAACAGAATATGACCGAATTACGGCTATATCCTGTTTCTTTCTTGAAAATTTTAACTTTTCTCGGGAAAAAATATTCTATTTCATGTCTGCCGGAGTCATTATCCAGGCTTTGACATCGAAGTCATCCGCTACCGCGCGGCGTTTTTCTCTGATTTCGGAGGTCGTTTCGTAGGCAAAACGCACGCCTACTTTGGTGAGTTTGCCGTCTTGCATCGTAAACGGCTCGTAGCCTTTGGAATAAACTTTTTTGACCAATCTGTCCACATTTTCTTTGTTGCCGAAACTGCCGATAATCACGACTGCTTCTTCCGTACCGGGGGCGACAGTCGCGCCTTCCGTGTCCAAATCCCTGTCTTCGGCGAGCGGCGTATTTTTTTCTTCAAAAGAAGGCAAAATGCTCATTTCCTCCCGCTTTTTCGGTTTTTCCGCCGTGCGGTCGATCATGTCTTCGGCGTACAGACTTGTGATTTCGCTGTCTTCGGCGCGCTGCGGTTTGGTATTAACCCGGTCTTCGGAAACGGTTTTAGTCAAAGCCGCCAAATTGGAAGTACCGGGTGTAATCTCGTTACTGCTGACCCAAATCGTCAAGCTCAAAATCATAACGCTTGCTGCCACAAAGTAAGGTATGTTGCGCTGAAACCAAACCGAAACTACTTGCGACTGCGAGGGATTGCCGCCCAAATCTAAAATCGTTGCTTCGCTGACCGGGCGCGGCTGCGGGGTTTGCCTTTCGGCGGTCGCGAGCTTTTTGCGGTTGCGGGCTACGGGGTAAAAACCCACCGTCGGCAGTCCGAAAGACTCGCGGTTGTAGTTGGTATTGTCTTGTAAAAACTGAAAATTTCCTTCAAAGTCGAGGTATAATCTGCCCACTTTCGGAAATTCCAACATCTCTCTGCGCTCCAGCGCGCTTTTCATTTCAGCCACCCAATCCTTAACGGCTTGCTCCGCTTCGGCGCGTGTCCAACCTTTGGTATCGCACAGGTGTTGAATTAAAATGCCGTCGTTCAAAGTCAGGTAGCGATTAAATTTCAAGTCTTTGCTCGGCGGATAAATCACGCCCTGTACGTGGTCGATAGACGCCGGGCGGTACCCCGTCGTAAACCCGCCGAAGGCAGGAATGATAACCGAATTATGATTGTACAGTAGTTCTTGAATGTAATTTTTCATACCTGAAAATGTTATCGAATTTGCAAGTCGCGGAAAGACCTGCTTTTTTGTCGCCTAAATCAACACACAAATATAGTGATTTTCAGCAATTTATGTCAAATACACACGCATTTTTATAAAAACTTAGTCCTGCGTTTTCACTTCGCTCCACTTATCACCGTCTGCAAAAATGATGACATCTTTTTCGCCTTGATTTTTAATAAGAAATTTACCGTTGCCCCATTCGGTGGTTTTAAAGATGTAATCGGGTGTTTCGTAGTCGTCCGCGCCGTGTCCGCAGTCCCAAAACCACGAGCCGTACTCGTTCCATTTTAAGCGAATAAATCCCGTACTGTCTTGATTAACGGCAAAACCCGTCGAAATTCTCTGCTGATTAAAATGCGTGATTTCGTGTAAATTTCCCTTGAGTTTTTTGTGGTACATATTTTCCAAAGCATCCCGCAGCGTCGAATGTTCCCTTTGATAACGCCGAAACATCCCCGCTCCTTCCATGTTGTCGGGCAGCGTCAGGATGTACACATTTTCCGCATCTTGCCAACGAAAAGTTTCTAACAGTTTACGATAAACGGCATCGCCGGCAGCCCAACGCTCGGTGTTTTCACCGGTCAAATAAATGCTCAACGGCAGGTAAATCAATACGATGAGCAAGGCAAAATATTTCGGAATTTTCGTCAACAAAAAAACTGCAAAGAGGAAGAAAAACACCGACGCCAAATATCCGTAACGATCGTTTTCGATGTGCAATGTGTGGTAAAAAAAGATGTTTAAAATCGGCAGCAAAGCAAAAAAATAACCGGCGGCAAGCAACCAACCGACCCGCTGATTGTCGGTGATTTTTTGCCTGCGCAACAAGGTAAAAACGAAGCCGAGAGCGACGAGCAAAAGCGCGCCGCCCCACACCCAAGGCAAATCCAACGTTCCGTAAAAATCGGTATTGTTGAAAATTTTAAAACTACGCGAGAAAAGCAGGTATTTTGAAGTGTATTTCAGCAAATTTCCAAAGATGAGCGTCGGGTCGGAATTGAGATGCGTTTCCGCGCCGTAGTGACCGACCCAAGCATTGAGCAGCATTTTTTGCAGAACAAAATAAACGCCGATTATTGCTGCCTGCGGCGCAATGAGACGGACATATTTTCGCAAAAATTCTCGGAAAGAAACGCGGTAAACATTTTCGAAAAAAATAAAAGCAGACAGCACCAAAGGTATTGCCGGAGCCAACTCGAAGGTAAAAAGTGCAAGGGCAAAAAGTCCTTGCATCTGCCAAAAAAATTTGCGCTGCGGTCGCTCGGCGTCGCGTAAATACACGCGTAAGAGCATCAAAAACAGGGTGGTGACGAAAAGAAAAACAAAATTGACCCGCCACGTCATCGGCTCGGTATGATACGGACAAAAGGCGAAAAAGAGCGCGGCAACTCCGGCGGCAATTTTACCTTTTTCAATTTTGAAATGAGCGAAAATTTCCGTGCCGAGCCGAAAAACCAACCACGCATTCACGATGTGCAGTGTAGAAAAAACCGCATACCAACCGTAGCCGTGAATGCCGAAAGTTTGGTATAGGCACCACAGTACTAAATTGCGAATTTGGTGCATCGCCGGAAAGCCGAAGCAGTTGAGAAAATCCCAAAACTCTCCGCGCTCGAACTTAGCGGACAAACCCGAAAAATCGGTCACGAAGCCCGCCGTTGCCGTGCGGAAATACAACAGGTGTACGCCGACGAAAATAACGAAAAGCAACCAATGTTCACGTTTGAAATTTATTTTCATTTGCGGCAAAAATAGAGGAAAGATTGCAAACCGCTTACCTACTGCTTCGCCCTCAATTTCTCGCCCGCTTTTTCCAATTCCTCTTTCTGCTCCTCCCAATTTTGCACATTGATGCCCCAGCCGTAGTCGAGGTAATCGATTTCGGCGTCTTTATTCAGTTTGATATCCGAAAATCTGTTAACAAATTCTATCAAACTGCTGTCTTCGGTAAAGTCACCGCTGAACCATTTGAAAATTTTCGACAGTTCGGCGCGGTCGGCGGAAATGATGTTGTTGCGCGTCGGGTCGGTCACAAAGCCGGTCATTTGGTCTTGCAGTTGCATTTCCAGTTTGTCTGCGGTGAAGGCTTCTCTGCGCAACTTCGGGCAACTGCGCGAGGCGCACACGATAGAAGCATGAATGCGCGGCTCTTCAAATTTTTTACGGATAATATTGTGTTCGATGTTGTTCAAATCGTACTCCTCTCCTTCGATGTTGATGAAGGAAATATCCCAAACCGAATTGATAAATGCCGTGCCGTCTTTGATGTCTTTGATGCTCGAAAGCGGATAATGCTTGAGTATCAATTCAATCGTGAAAGCGTTGTAGGCGTTAATCCAATATGCCAATCTTTCGTCTTTTGTCCAGTGTTTTTTATTAGGATGGTGCGCGGAAAGCAGACGCAAATATTTGTTAAACTCGACGCTGTCTTTTTTCCAGCCGGCGTAATCGACCCAGCCTTCTTCGTTGACGTGTTTTTTGAGCAACTTATCGAATGCTTCGTGAGAAATCGGCTGTGCGTCGGATTTGACGTCTTTGGCGGCGAAACAGGAGGCAAAGAGCAAAACGGTGCAAGTAAAAAGTAAAAAAGTCAGGTTTTTCATTTCATTATTTTTGAAAGGTAAAAAGTAGTTTCGTATAAACGTTTCGAGACAGGTTTTGGATGGAAACTCTCGGATTTTATTATCCGTTTCCTTCCTTTGCAAAGTTGTTCCGGTGCCAAAGCGAACAATTTCAGACTTGAGCAAATTCAATATTTGCGGATGAATAAAATATTTTATTTTTCTGCAATGTAAAACCCTTTGACAATCCGAATTTTACAATCGGCAATAAATCAACATGAAACAAAATTATTTTTTTAGTATATAAAATTTGTTTTTTTGATATTTTTTATTGAATCTTTGCAGCGTACCCGCCTCCCAAAAGAAGACTTTTCCTGATTTTAGCCAAAATAAAAACTAACAATTATACTCGATAAACCTGCGCTCCGATATCCCCGTCGGCAGCATCTTCTCTACCTGTTTGCAAGTTATAATCCTGATTTTTAGACACGCCTTACGCATATAAGGCTACGATTTACACAACAACTTACAGAAGAAAAATTTACTTTCCGTACCGGTGTTCCCGCGCTTGTACAAGGTGTTTTCCCGCGCCCGAAAGTGACCTTTTCCATTTTTTTTAAGATTTCTTACTTACAAATTTTTACTTACACATCACCAAAACTTACTGCTATGTTTAACACACATACATTACCGGGTCGCGCATCCCTGCGACCAACTCATGAACATTTCTATCGATACGAATCCGTCCCGGATTTCGCGTAGCGGCTTATGCCCTGCGTGCGCCTGTCGAACTTATCGTTTTTTTGAATGAAGTTACCATGACCTGACCGTCAGTAACTTAAATCCTCCTTGAAATCACTTTCAAGTTCCTGCAAAGTCACCGTTGCTGCCGCAACTCCTTTGCCCGCGCCCTTCTTTCCGTTCGACATTTTTCCTTTTTCAAACCGATTATGCAAGGCTCTTTTTTTTGAGAAAACAACTACCGAGTCTGTATCGAATTTATGACAAACGACATGAGAACCGTAACAAAATTTATAATCCTCTGCGTACTCTGTGCGACCGCTTTTTCTTCGGTCAGCGCACAGGAGGAAGAGTGCGCCTGCCTGAACTGTCCCGTGCCGATTTATAACAACAGTATCAGCTACGCGCAGACTTACGTGCAGGTCAACGGCGAAAACGACCTGGCGACCTGCCCCCTGCAACAGGTTTGCTTTGAAATCACGCACACCTGGGTCGGCGATTTGTCCGCTTCGCTCATTTCACCGAACGGCACCCGCTACCTCATCATGGCGGACATCAACAACGATACCCTGGGCTGCGGCAATTCTTCCAACAACATTAATGTATGTGTCAACGTCGGTACCGATAACCCGCTCACCGCCAACGAAGAGTACGTTTGCAACGGTCCCGGCTTTTGGGAATGCCTCATCGGTGACGATTGGACCGTGCCCTGCGGCGTGACCGACCCGCGCACCCCGGCCGTAGTCGCCCCCAATTGCGACCTCAATGACTACAACACGCCGGGCGCACCCGCCAACGGTATTTGGACGCTCGCCGTCAGCGATATTTGCCCGTGGGATGTGGGTTTTATCGAAAATTTTACGCTCGACTTCGAATGCGGTGCCGGCTGTTTCGATTGCGACTCCGACGGCGGCGATTTGGTTATTTCCGACGTTGCAGCCTGCGAAGGTGACCCGTCACTGCTCATCGAAGCGACCCCGACTTATGACACCGAGCAGCCTGATACTTTGGAATACGGTTACACTTTCATTATTTCACAAGACGATTTTATTTTCGGGGTGACCGAAAACCCCGACTTGACGACTGCCCCTCCGGGCGAATACCAAATCTGCGGTCTGTCTTACCTGCTCAGCGAAGCGGGTCAACTTTCCGCGCTCATCGGCACCTCCGTCACCGATTTGCAAAACGTACCGAATTGGTGCGCGGCGACCTCCTCGAATTGCGGTACGGTAACGATATTCGGGCAAAGCGCAGCAACTGAAATCACTTTAGAAAAATGCGCCGAAGACTGTCTGACCTACGAAGGCATCGACTACTGCAACGAAGGAAATTTTCCGCTCACCTATCAAGACCAAAACGGCTGCGACAGCACGGTTATGTTATCTGTCATCGACTACGAAATCAGCGAACCGGGCACTATCACTTTATTTTCCTGTAACAACGACTGCATCATTTACGCCGGCAACGAATACTGCACGCCCGGCGATTACACAGTAACTCTGACCGGCGCAAACGGCTGTGACTCCTTGGTCAATTTGACTTACGCACACTACGCAACCGACGCCCCGACCGAAATCAACTTAACCGTCTGCGAAAATGCCTGCGCAACTTACAACGGCACCGACTACTGCACCGCCGGCACCTACGAAATCATTTTTGCGGACGAAAACGGCTGCGACTCTTTGGTCAATTTGACAATCGGCAACCACGCAGACGCGCCCGCATCTACCGCGACTCTACAAATTTGCGCAGGTCAATGCGGCACTTACGCAGGCGTCGAATACTGCGAAACGGGCGTTTTCCCTTTGACTTATCAAAATGAAAACGGCTGTGACTCTTTGGTCAATTTGACGGTAGAAAACTATCCGGAAATACCGGCAACGACCGCAACTCTACAAATTTGCGCAGGTCAATGCGGCACTTACGAAGGCACGGAATACTGCGAAACGGGCGTTTTTCCTTTGACCTATCAAAGTGAAAACGGCTGTGACTCTCTGGTCAATTTGACGGTAGAAAATTACCCGACTGCCGAAACAAACAGCACGGAAAATTTCACAATCTGCGCGGGCGAATGCGTTACTTACGCCGATGCCGAATATTGCGCAGCGGGCACTTTCCCCGTCATACTCACCAACGAAAACGGCTGTGACAGTTTAGTAAATATCACCGTCGCTTTCACCGCAGTCAACGCGGTAATTGCCGAACCGGAGGCTTTGAACTGCACCGTCACGAGCGTTATTTTGGACGCAAGTGCTTCCGTCGCCGACAGTTTTATTTGGGAAAATGCCGACGGCGAACTCGTTGGGAATACCGCTGTTGTTGAAGTCAGCGAAGCGATTTGTTATACTTTAATTACCGAAAAAGACGGATGCCAGGCGACCCAAACCGTTTGCGTCAACGACGAAAGTCCGGCGGCTCCGACCGCTTTAATCGAAGGCGAAACGCTGATTTGCAGCGGCGCGGAAATCACCTACTTTGCCGAAAGCGACAATGAAGCCGCGACTTTTACATGGGATATTCCCGCAAACGCCACCCTACTCGACGACTCGAATTCAGCGCAGCCCCTCATCAGATGGAACGATGCGCAGGGCGGCGAAATCTGCGTCACCGCTACCGATGAATGCGGCACGAGCAGCCCGATTTGTCTCTCCGTCAGCGGCAGTAATTTGGAAATTCTCGACGTCGTACAAGACTGCGATTTGACAACGGAAACGTACACCGTCAGCATTACCGTCAACGCCGACGCGGAAAATTTAGACATCGATGATACGACCGGCGGCAGTTGGAACGGCAACATTTTTACCTCGGGCAGCATCGCCGGCGGCACACCTTTTTCTTTCACAATCACGGACGGTATCTGCGAGCCGGTCACCGCAGCCGGCGAAAATGACTGCCTGTGCGTTACGGACGCGGGCGAGTTCAGCAGCGGACTCACCGAGGTCTGCGCGGACGCGACGGCAGTTTTAGCACTCAGTCAAAATCCCGTTTTGGCGGATGGCGATATTTTGGTTTACCTACTGCACAACGGCACGGCGGACGTTATCGGCGACGAAATTTACGCGATAAAAACCGTTCCCGAGTTCGACCTCGAACCGACCATGCAGACCGGCGTCACCTACTTTGCCACCGCAGCGGCGGGCGATGCTCTCGACACGACCGACCTCGATTTCGACGACCCTTGTCTTTCCCTCACAGAAGGTGCGCCCGTTCTTTTCAGCAACGAACCGACGGCAACTTGGAGCGGCGACGCGGCAATCTGCGACGGCGGCGAAGCGGTTTTAAATCTGACTTTTACCGGAAATGCGCCTTTTACCGCAACGATTAACGGAGAAGTTTTCACCGGTCTGCCGGCGGAATATGCGCACTCGGTCACGGTAGAAACAACCACGGAATTTATTTTAAGCACCGTCACCGACGCCGGCGGCTGCACCGTAAACGCAGACCAAGCCGCCCTCGTCGTTGTCAACCAAACACCGACCGTCACCGTCGCACCGAATGCGGAAATCTGTAATACCGACGGCGAAAACGACATACATATTCTTAATTTTGACGACCTGCAAACAGGCAATGTAATCCCGTTAACATGGACGGATACCGACGGCAGTAATGCCGTCGGTACCCTCCCTTTGCTCGATTTTACGGGCGTCGCGCCGGGGGTGTACACTTTTACCTACACGACGACGAATGCGGTTTTGCCCTGCGAAAACATCAGCGGTACGGTCGAAATCACGGTAGAAAACTGCTCTTGCCCCGACGGTTCTTTCGTCGGCACGGCACTTTGCAACGACACGGAAAATTTCAGTTTGACAACCTTACAAAACGAACCGCTCGCAGGTACTTGGTCGATTACCGGTGCTCCGAACGGACAAAACCCGGCAAGCATCGAAGGCGACAATTTTTTGGTAAATAACGCCGCAGCCGGCACTTACGAAATCACTTTTACTTTAGCGGAAACGCCGGCGGAAGGCTGCCCGACGACTTGGACGGAAAATATCGAAGTTTCGGCTTTCAACTCGGCGGGCATCACATCCGCAGCTTTTGAATTTTGTGAAAATGAAACAGCAACCGTCGATTTATTTACGGCTTTGAGCGATGCCGACAGCGGCGGAATGTGGGCGGATATTTCCGCAAATCCGGTTGCCGATTTTGATGCAAATAACCCGCTCATCGACACGGAAAATCTGGCGGCGGGCATTTACGAATTTACCTACACACAAGACAACGCCGAGCCTTGTCAAGACGAAACGTCGATTGTCACTCTTGAAATTCACGCTCTGCCGGTCGCCGATGCGGGCGAAGATATGACCCTGACCTGCGAGACTTCCGCCACTCTTTTGGGCGGCGAAAATACGAGTACGGGCAGCGGTTTTACTTACGCGTGGTACGTGACCGACGGCGCATTTTCTACGGAAATCAACCCCGAAACTGCGGAAGGCGGCACTTACACTTTGGTCGTGACAAATGCCTTCGGCTGCACGGCAAGCGACGCGGTGACCATCGAAGCGACGGCGAGCCTGCCCGTTCCGGAAATCAGCGTCACCCCCGTCGGCTGCTACGGCGAAGAAAACGGCGCGATTGAAATTACGGGCATCAGCGGCGGCGTCGAGCCTTACGTTTATTCGCTCGACGGTGCGGCGTTTACCGACAATCCGGACTTCTCAAATTTAAGCGCAGCGACTTACAATTTAGTGATCGAAGATGCGAACGGCTGTCAAAATGAAATCAATTTCGACATCACGCAGCCGCAGGAAACAACGGTAGTTTTGACGGCGACTTTAGATAATTTAGACCCGCCGACCATCACGCTCGGCGAGAGTTTTGAGATATCGGCTCTGGTCAACATTCCCGAAGACAGCCTGATGAGCGTGACCTGGACGGGCGGCGAATACCTTGACTGCGACACCTGTCTGAACGTAACGGCGACGCCGATAGAAACGACAACTTTCACGGTCACGATACAAGCAAACGAGTGCGAGGAAATCGTCAACTCCATCACGGTTTTTGTGAATAAAGACCGCGAAATTTTCGTACCGAATATCTTCTCGCCCGACGACGACGGACAAAACGATGTCTTCCACATTTTCGCGGATGATAATGTGGAACGGGTGCTGAGTTTTGCGATTTATGCACGCTGGGGCGACCGCGTTTTCTTTCAGGAAGATTTTACGCCAAACGACCCGTTTTTCGGTTGGGACGGCACGCACTTGGGGCAGGATATGAACTCGGGCGTGTTTGTTTGGGCGGCGGAGGTAGAATTTATCGACGGGGAGAAAGTGGTGTTTAAGGGGGATGTGACGTTGGCGCGGTGAGAACAAAGGTTGAAATTGTTGGAGTTGTTGGAATGGTTGGAGTTGTTTGAAGCGTTCCGTAAAACATAACAGAAAGGTTAACCTCCGTCGGTTTTGTACAGACGCGGGAAAACGCGTCTAAGGCAAGGGGATAAAGACGAAAAGAAATTTTCGAAAAAGAAATGCAAGCGGACAGAAAAGAGGAGGCAAACCGCTTCAATCGGAAAATGCCCGGTAAAAAACCGGTAATTTTCCTCATCAATACGGCGAATCAATTAACACTATATGCGGGTTTACTCTTCGGAGTAGCCCGCTTTTTTTTGCGCAGCGGAGGCGATGAGGGCTTTCGTTTTTTGTTTGACTTTTCTTTTAAACCAAACTTCAGAAAAAATCAAAATCAAAACCGCGAGACAGAAAAGGGTGATGCGGGAATATTCAAACCACGGTGTCAAAATCGGGTACAGGTGGCGAATAAAAAGTAATTCGACCACGATAATTGCGGCGGAAGTGAACAGCAACAAAACCGCCGCCGCCCGGATTTTTTTCAAATAATCGGGCGTTTGTTGCGTCAGGCATTTGCGCAGTTCGCGGCGCGCGAAAGTGTTATTTGGTTTGATTTTGATGAGTTCGCGCAGAATGTGTTCGGCGTCGGCGTGGCGAAGCAGATGATTGCAGGAGACGGCTTTGCGCAGCAGTGTATTGTAAAAAATGTCTTCTTTTTTGTGGTGTGTGATGTTGTGATTGATAGCTTCGCCGACCAAAACTTCCGACATTAAGATATGCTTGCTGTGTTCGTTTATTTTGTAAAGAGAAAAGGTGTAGGCGGCTAAAATCTCAAAATATTCCGAAAATTCCAGTTGCTGGATTCCGTTTTCGTGATTTTCGTAATAATGCACCACCGACGGGTAATCTTCGTCGCCGAGGGCGCAAAAATCACGGTAGATGCGAGAATAATAAGTCACGTCGAAGTTCACAATATCGGAAAATTTTGATTTTATAAATTACGCAAATAAAAGCAATCACAACCCGAATGTCCGGTATTGCCCAACTGCGCGGGAATTTTTTGAAAACCCGCTTTCACATAAAGTTTTTGCGCGGCATTCATACGTGTAACGGTTTCCAAATAACATTGTTGAAAACCAAATCGCTTTGCGTCGTCGAGTAACAAAATTATCAATTTTCTGCCGAAACCGCAACCCCGTGTTTCGGGTAAAAAGTACATCTTTTTTAACTCACAAATCGTACCGTCACCGCCCGCCAAGGGCGCCACACCGCCGCAACCGACCGGCGTATCGTCTGCATCGACCACAACGTAAAAAGAAGAACGCGCCGCGTCGTAATTTTCGTACATCGAATCCACCTCGGGATCTTCGATGCTGTAACCCGCACCGACGCAGCCGAACTCGGGCATGACAGTGCGGATAATATTGGCCGTTGCCGCATTATCCGTTGAACGAATAGGCCTGATGCGGTAGTTTTTTGTTGTTGCAGTCATTATTCCGGAAATCTGTTTTTTATGCCGTAAATTTTTTATCTCCCAAAAACACACCCCGCAAAGCACCCGCCGCCCGCCAATAAAAGCCGACACCTACGCCGAAAACGAAACCGCCGATATGCGCCCACCACGCTACGCCCGCCGTATCTGCGGTAGTCACGCCGAGGTCGGCAATGCCGCTCGACACCTGCGAAAATATCCAAAAACCGAGAAAAACGAAAGCGGAAACCGTGAAAGGAAAAATAAGAAACAGCATCTTGATACGTGACTGCGGAAACAGCACGATGTACGCGCCCATGACCGCCGCAATGGCACCGCTCGCTCCGACGGCGGGGATGGTGCTGTCCCAATTGAACCAAATATGCCCGAAGGTTGCGAGCAAACCGCCGATGATATAGAAGATGAAGAAGCGCGTCGAACCGACTAAGGCTTCGATATTGTCCGCAAAAATCCACAGGAAAAGCATGTTGCCGATGAGGTGCATCCAGCCGCCGTGCAAAAACATATTGGTAAACAAAGTCAGCAAGTCGTGCCCTTCGGTGACTTCAGCCGGTACGACGCCGAAATTGTGCATAAAAGCCGCCAAAGCGGGTTCGCTGAGTTGGGTTTCGAAAAAGAAAATTAAGACGTTGACGACCAAAAAAATGTAAGTGATGAGCGGGAAATGTCCGCCCTGCACATTGTCGTCGGCAAAAGGAAATACGAGCATGGTTAGTTTTTTTCTCAAAAGATGACTCGAAGTCACCTTTTGAGTACGATTCCGTGACTTTACAGACAATCAAAGCCCTTTAACGGTGATTGCAGTTGTTGAAAAATTCCGAACCCGAAAGTTAAGATTTTAAATGAATATGCGCCTGAAAATGTAATAACAATCGTTCGGAAGCGAGACAAATTCGGGAAAATAATATACCGCAAAAAAGCCGTGAGCCTTGACGGCAAACGTTCCCCGTCCCCCGTTTTTTCCGTATTTTTGCGGTATGAATTTCTCTTCCAAGTTAATAGAAAATGCCGTTGAATCCTTCGCCGCACTGCCCGGTATCGGGCGACGTACCGCGCTGCGATTGGTACTGCATTTAGTCAACCAAGACGCGGATAAAACTAAAGACCTGACCGAAAGTTTGCAGAAAATGCGCTCCGGTATCAGAGCCTGCGAAGTTTGTCACAACCTCAGCGACGAGCGCGTCTGCTCCGTCTGTGCGGATATGCGCCGCGACCGAGGTACGATTTGCGTCGTCGAAAATATTCGTGACGTCATGGCGATTGAAGAAACGCAACAGTACCGCGGACTCTACCACGTACTCGGCGGCGTCATCAATCCGATAGAAGGTATCGGGCCGGACAAACTGAACGCGCAAACCCTCATGCAGCGCGCCGCCAAAGACGAGGTAAAAGAAATTATCATGGCCATCAGCCCGACCATCGAGGGCGACACGACGATTTTCTATTTGACAAAGAACCTAAAAGATTTCGACGTGCGCGTCAGTACCATTGCGCGCGGCGTTTCATTCGGCGGTGAGTTGGAGTATGCGGATGAATTGACCCTGGGGCGTTCGATAGTAGCGCGGGTGCCTTATCGGGCGGGGGAGTAGGATTTTTGAGGAGAGAGGGGCGAGGAGAGAGGAGAGAGACGGCATCCGGAAAAACTCTTTCTCACCTGTCGTTTTTTTACTAATTAGTTGTTCTTTTCTACCGGAATCTCAGACGATTGATTTCTACATTTCATTCACTTTGCTCTTCTGAAAATAAAATTCCGGTCAGTTTGCCCGTCCCACCGTCAACCGTTCACCGTCCACTAACCACACATGCAGCTTTCCGTCATCATCGTCAACTACAACGTCGTCCACTTTCTGGAGCAAGCCCTCCTTTCGGTGCGCCGTGCCTCGGTCGGGATGCAGGTCGAGACGTGGGTAGTCGATAACAACTCGGTCGATAACAGTGTGCAAATGGTGCGCGAAAAATTTCCGGAGGTTAAAGTCATTGCCAATAAGCACAACCCGGGCTTTTCGGTGGCAAATAATCAGGCGATACGCGAGTCGTGGGGCAAGTATGTTTTGCTGCTCAATCCCGATACCGTAGTCGAAGAAGACACTTTTCAAAAATGTTTTGACTTTGCGGAAGCGCATCCGGATTTGGGTGGTTTGGGGGTAAAAATGATAGACGGCGGCGGTAACTTTTTGCCCGAAAGCAAGCGCGGTTTTCCTTCGCCGTGGGTGGCTTTTTGTAAGACTTTCGGACTGTCGAAAATTTTTCCGCGCAGCCCGAAGTTTAACCGCTATCACTTAGGTTATTTGGACAAAGACAAAAACCACGAAATCGACGTACTCGCCGGTGCGTTTATGTGGATGCGCCGCACGACGCTGGACAAAGTCGGTCTGCTCGACGAAACTTTTTTTATGTACGGCGAAGACATCGACCTCTCCTACCGCATCGTCAAAGGCGGTTATAAAAACTACTATTTTTCCGACACGACCATCATTCATTATAAGGGCGAAAGCACGAAAAAGGGCAGTCTCAACTACGTCAAGGTTTTTTATCAGGCGATGATAATTTTTGCAAAAAAGCACTTTACGGGCGATGGCGCGCGAATGTTTGTGTGGATGCTGCAATTTGCGATTTACTTCCGCGCGGCGTTGACGGTAGTGAGCAATTTTTTTCGCGCCGCGTGGCTGCCGCTGGTCGAGGGCGCGGTGATGGTCTTGGGTTTGCACTTTATCAAGAATTTTTGGGCAGAAAATTATTACAGTAATCCCGATTATTACGACGAGTCGTTTTATTACGTCAATCTGCCGCTGTACCTCGTTTTTTGGCTCGGCGGCATTTATTTCAGCGGCGGTTACGACGAAAAATTTCGGCTGCGGCGCGTGGTGCGCGGCATATTGTGGGGCACTTTGGTGCTCGCGGCGGTGTACGGTTTTTTGCCGTTGAATTATCGACCTTCGCGAGCGATTATTTTGTTGGGTGCGCTGTTTGCTTTAACGGCTTCGACGGGTCTGCGCACGTTTTTTTATTTTTTGAAATACAAAAATTTGAACGTCGGGCAGGCTTCCGCTTCCAATATCATCATCGTCGGCAGCACGGCGGAAAGCGAGCGCGTGCAACATCTTTTGGCAAAAGCACAGGTACAAAAAAACTACATCGGCACCGTGGCGGCGGGCGAAACGGAGGACAAAAAAACATTTCTCGGCAGTTTTTCGCAGTTGGAAGAAGCCGTCAGAATTTATGACATCAACGAAATAATTTTCTGCTCAAAGGATGTCTCCGCGCAAAAAATCACCGCTAAAATGACGCGTCTCGGCCCTGCCGTAGATTACAAAATACTGCCCGAAGAAAGCCTCAGCATCATCGGCAGCAGCAGTAAAAACACCTCGGGCGAGTTGTACACCATCAACATTCGTTTTAACATCGCCCGCCCTTTGCAGCGACGCAATAAGCGACTTTTCGACCTGATTTCGGCTTTGGTTTTGCTGTTGACTTTTCCGCTCAATTTTCTTTTTGTTAAAAATAAATCCGGCTACCTGCGCAATTTATTCTCCGTTTTATTCAATCAAAAAACCTGGGTCGGTTACGCGCACACACAGATGACAGACCGCAATTTGCCCGAAGTCAAACCCGCTGTCCTCTCCCCGCTCGACGGCATCGACCTCGCGCATTTTGAAGACACGACGGTGCAGCGTTTGAATTTTCTGTACGCCAAAGACTACGACACGGGCAAAGATTTTGAGATTTTACGGAAAGGATTCAAGAATTGCGGAAAGAGTCTAAAGGCTTAAGAGTCCGGCGGGCGAGTGATGCTTAAACGCCTAAACGCCTAAACTTTTCAACAAAAAATATAACTTTCTCTCCGCTTTTCCCTACCTTCACCCCGTATTATTTCGAGAAAAGACCAAACTACACACAAAATGAAAGAAGATTTTTTGCACTACCTGTGGCGCATGAAGCGTTTCGACCTTTCGCAAGACCTCCTGACCACCGAACACGAACCGTTGCAAATCCTGCAATTCGGCACGCACAACAGCCACGCCGGTCCCGATTTTTTGGACGCCCGCATCCGCATCGGCGACACGCTGTGGGCGGGCAATGTGGAAATTCACGTCAACTCCTCCGAGTGGTACACGCACGCGCACGAGACCGATAAAGCTTATGATAATGTGATTTTGCACGTTGTTTTGGAGGAAAATCGCCCGGTTTATCGCAAAAACGGAACGCGGATTCCTTGCTTGGAATTGCGCCGCCTTATTCCGCCTAAAGTTCAATCCGTTTATCAAAAACTGCTGCACAACGAGCATTGGATACCTTGCCAACATCACTTTTACACGGTATCGGAAATGACAAAAAATCTGTGGCTCGACAGAATGTCGGTCGAAAGATTGGAGCGCAAAACGGAAGAAATTGCCGAGGTACTGAAGCAAAACAAAAACAATCGGGAAGAGACTTTTTATCGTTTTTTAGCACGCAATTTCGGCGTAAAAGTCAACGCTTTTCCTTTTGAAATGACCGCACAGTCTTTGCCGCTTTTGACGCTCGCCAAGCACAAAAACAACCTGCACCAAATCGAGGCTTTGCTGTTCGGGCAGGCGGGACTGTTGGAGGAAGAATTTACCGATGACTACCCGAACGCATTGAAAAAGGAATACAATTTTTTGCGCAAAAAGCACAATCTGACACCCGTCCCCGGTCAGGCTTGGCGTTTTTTGCGGATGCGTCCCGCTAATTTTCCGACGGTACGCATTGCGCAGTTTGCCGCGCTCATTCATCAATCGGTACACCTTTTCAGCAAAATTTTGGAAGCCGAAGACGTCGAAGAAATCGAACAGCTTTTTATCGCCGAGCCTTCGGAATACTGGAAAACGCATTACGTTTTTGATAAGGAGTCGGATGCAAAAGACAAGCGACTCGGGCGCAGCACGGTACACCTTTTTATTATCAATACCATTGTGCCTTTTTTATTTTTGTACGGAAAAGACAAGGCGGATGAGAAGTATAAAGACAAGGCTTTTGCTCTGTTGGAAGGTCTGCCGCCGGAAAAAAATTCGATAATTAAAGGTTGGAAAGATTTGGGTATCAAACCGGACTCGGCTTACCGGACACAGGCACTTTTGGAGTTGAAAAACGAATATTGTAATGCAAAACGGTGTTTGGAGTGTGCAATTGGGAATAAAATACTGAGGAGTTAGGTGGTTGTTGGTGGGTGGTAGGTGGTAGGCTGCCGACTTTCATACCGGCACAGTTTTCAGCATTTTACTGTTTGATAATAAGAAAAAACGCCGACGGAAAATCAATTTCCCGTCGGCATTTTTCAGGCAGAAGCCACCCCAAATAAACAAATAAACGCTCCTTAAAACGGAATATCATCCTGCGTAGGCGGCGGAGGCGTAAAGCCTGCGTCGTTCATTTTCGACGGCATCGTCATAATGTTGCCGGCCGGCGGTTGTGATTGGTCGCCGAACGTATCGAGCGGTAAGTCGTCGAAATTCGGGTCGTCGAGATTGGCGAATTTTGCGTAATTCGACACAAATTTCATTTTCAAAGTCTCCGCCGAACCGTGACGGTTTTTGGCGATAATCAACTCCGCAATGCCTTTGAGAGAGTTGCCCTCTTCGTCTTCCATGATTTGGTAATACTCCGGACGGTAGATAAAACCGACCATATCCGCATCCTGCTCAATGGAGCCGGACTCCCGCAAGTCAGACAACTGCGGTCGCTTCGTGCCGCCCCGCGTCTCTACCGCACGACTCAACTGCGAAAGCGCAATGACGGGCACCTGCAACTCTTTCGCCAATCCTTTCAAAGCCCGCGAAATCGCCGAAACTTCCTGCTCCCGGTTGCCGCCTTTGTTATCGCCGCCGCCGCTCATCAACTGCAAATAGTCGATGATGACCATACTGATGCCGTGCTGCATGTGCAGACGACGTGCCTTGGCGCGCAACTCAAAAATATTGATACCCGGCGTATCGTCGATGTAAATCGGCGCATCGCTCAGCCGCTCGACGGCGCTGTGCATTTGCTGCCATTCGTAGTCTTCGAGTTTGCCGTTACGCATTTTCATACCTTCGATTTCCGCTTCGAGGGAAACCAAACGCTGCACCAACTGCAAATTACTCATCTCCAAAGAAAAAATCGCCACGCCTTTGCCCGCATCCATCGCCGCATTGCGCGCCAAAGCCAAAACGAAGGAAGTCTTACCCATACCGGGACGCGCCGCGAGGATGAATAAATCGGAAGGCTGCAAACCGGAGGTCAGGCGGTCGAAATTGGTGAAACCCGTCGGCACACCCGTTAGTCCGTCTTCTTTATTGCGCAGCTCGTCCATCTGCTTGAGCATCTTGGCGGCAAGCGAACTCATGCCTTCCGGTCCGCGCGAAAGGTTGTTTTGCGTGATATCGAAAAGTCCTTTTTCGGCTTTGTCGAGGAGGTTGAAAACGTCGGTGGTTTCGTCGTAAGCATCGCGCAGTACTTCCGTAGAATTGCGAATTAGCTCGCGCTGAATGTGCTTTTCGGCAATAATCCGAGCGTGGTATTCGATATTGGCGGAAGAACCGACGCGGTTGGTCAGCTCGACGAGGTAATAGGGTCCGCCGACAACTTCCAGCTCGCCCGCTTTGCGCAGCTCTTCGGTCACGCTGAGGAGGTCGATGGGGTTTGATTTTTCAAACAAAGACAGCATCGCCTTATAGACCATCTGGTTGCGGTCGGCGTAAAAACTGTCAGAGGTCAGGATGTCCACCACCGTCGGCAGGGCATCTTTGTTAATCATGATGGCGCCCAGCACGGCTTCTTCGAGCTGCAGGGACTGCGGCTGTACTTTGCCGAAACCCATGCCCATATCATCGGGCTTGGAGGGCATACGACCGCCGGTGCGTTCTTTGAGGAACTGAATAGGAAGTTTTGATTTATCAGACATACTTTTCTAAGGTTGAAACGCAAAAAGACGTGGTGAAAAGAAAGTCGCTTATCTCATGTAGTAAAAGGCAGGCTAATCGTAAAATGTAAAAATCGGTGTTAAACCAAGCGTAATTTTCTGTCCAAAAAAAGTCTGTAGAGTTTACTTTCCGTATCTGTTTTTTTCATTTTGCTTAACTGCCTGACAATGAAGGTCTAAGCCGCAAACAAATGTGATTTAATTTTAAATTATGAATTCCCATTATTCATAATTGACTATTTTTAAGCCAAAAGTAAATCAAAAAAATAAGATATTAAAAATAAACTCTCTGCGTGTGTTTTCTCTTTGATGATGTAAAAGTAGGCAAAGTTTGCCTGATTTTAGAATCACCTCAATTCGGTAATGTGTTGATAAGTGCGGATTCGATGTGGATAAGTTGACCTTGTTTGCACATCGCCGCGCTCATCGTTAGTTGCGTTTCTCTTAAAGCGGTGAGAATGAATGCTGTGTCGTTATTCTACAAAATTACACAATTATTTTTTGGCTGTGGAAAAAAGAAAGAGAAAAGTTTTTAACACTGAAAAGTAGACGAGAACGGTGGTTAATTTTGCTCTAATTCCGCGACAGATAAACCCCGAACAGTATCAATCCCATGCCGAAAAAATGAAACAGATTGATAAATTCGCCGTCGAGCAATCCCCAAAAAACCGAGACAATCGGCATCAGATAAGCGACCGTCGAACCGAAAAGCGCGGACGTTTTTTGTATCAAATAATAAAAAATAACCGACGCCGCGACCGTGCCGATGAGCGATAAGAAAGTCACCGCCGCTAAGGATTTCAGCGCGTAATCGTCCGTCTGCAAAACCTGCACGAAATCGGTGGAAAACAAATAAAAAATCGCGGGCAGACCGACCAAAAAAAACGATGTCGCGCTGAGGTGTAAAGACTTCATGTCTTTCAGGCGAAAGGAAACGATATTCGCACTCAAACCGTAGCAGGCCGCCGCCAAAACAATGAGCAGACCATACGCCAAATTAGAACTCGCGCCGCCCTCTTCCGCAAAAACAACCATCAAAATTGCGCCCGACAAACCGAGCAAAACACCGATTATTTTGCGCTGAATGACCGCCGCACCGAAAATTATAATGCCGAAAAGCAGCGTAAAAAGCGGCGAAAGAGAATTAAGAATACCGGTAATCGTACTGCTCAATTCCGTCTGCCCGGTCGAAAAAAGAAAAGCGGGAACGGCCGAACCGGTCAGCCCGACGGCAAGCAAAGTCTTCCATTTTGACCAGAGAATTTGTTTGCGATAATACAAAACGACGGGCGTGAAAGCGAGTGCGGAAATGGTAATGCGCAGCGAGGCGACCTGCTGCGGCTCGAAGGCAATCAGGGCTTTTTTGATTAAAATAAAAGAGCTGCCCCAAACAATACTCAGAATAAAAAGGATGAGATAATTCTCCGAATTCGGGTACTTTTTGCGCAGGGCATTGGTTGTTTTTATCATCGGCACAAAGGTAGTCGGTTGCGGCTTGCCGATTGCGCACCGGCGCGAAAATAACCGATTTTTTACTTCGCCTGCTCGTAAAACTTTTCGAGCAGCGCATGAAAATCCATCAAGGTGTGCGCCTGAATGCCGGTCGCTCTTCGGATGAGGTTATGCTGCTCCAAAATTTTGCCGATTAAACCTTCCGGCACATCCGCTTTTGCCGCTAAGCGTTTGATAAAATCCGCATCCGAGTCTTTGGGTGCGACGCGGTACTTTTCGCGCACGTGACCCAGCCACAGTTTGTAATTTTGCTCCGCCGCCTTTTGGTGGTTTTGCTGCTGAAAATAAAGCTGCCCGATAGTGCCGACGTAGTCGAGCGAAGTATTGCGATTTTCTTCCGTCACGGGGATGATGCGTTGACGCCGTTTCGCGCGAAAAATCAAATACAACAGTGCCAAACCCAAAGCCAAATACCAAGCCCAACGCAAAGACGGCTGCGCTAAAATATAAGATAATTCTCCGCCACTCTCGAAGCGACGGTCGTTTTGAAAAAGATTATTGCGTTCATTGCGGCGCCGACCGATGCCCTCTGAGACGCGGCTGTGCGTGTCGTAATAAATTTTTTCCGCATCGGTGTAAGCCAAAACCTGCTCGGCGTAGCGCAGGTTTTCTTCTTTTTGCAAACTGAAATTGGAAAACGCCAACGGTGTGGTATGCAGATAAAACCAACCCTCGCCGTAGCGTACTTTCGCAAAATTCGGGTAATAATCGCCCATCGTACCGAGTTGACGAATCGCATCTTCGCCCTCACACATCACCGCCGGGTCGATGTAATTCCAGTTGTACATCGCCGCCCGAAAATTCTTGTAATATTTAAACTCAAAAGGCTCCTCGTCCCTGTCCACAGTCAGCACGGCACTCGTGTCTTGAAAGATTTCGTAGTCATTCCACAGCACACCGTCGCACTCCGTGTAATACAGATAAAACATCAAATCATAAGGAATCGTCTTGCTCGAAATGAAAGCATCGTTGCCGTTTCCGACAAATTTCAGCAAAGCCTGCGTACTCGCGCTGTCGGTGTACATCGCCGGCCCGACAAACATATATTGACTCTTTTCACCGGTCTCCGCCGGCAGTTCCAAATGCAAAGAATCGGTCATCACCGCAAATTTCTCTTCCGCATAACCTTCTTGTAACAGTTCAAAAAAGACAAACGCGCCGTAGGGTTCGCGCGACTTTTCGTCATAAGTTTCGCGCCAACTGAAGTTCCGTTTTCCCTCACAGCCGTCGCCGAGAAAAACAAAGAACAGCAGCAGTAAAATCACGATACCGCCGCTGAGAAATATGAGATTTTTGTTTTGCAAATTTTGGTTGTCGGTTGCCGGTTGACCGTTATCAGGCTAACGTCTTGTGCCGTGCGAGTCTAAAATCTAACATCTAACGTCTTAAACCTCACTTAATCACCCGAATCTTCATCCAAACATCTTCCTTCGGTCGGTCGCCGGGAGCGGTTTGTACTTCCGCGATTTTGTCGATGACTTCCAAGCCCTCGATGACCTGCCCGAAGACCGTATATTCTTGGTCTAAGAAAGGCGTGCCGCCCTGTTCGAGGTAGGCTTTTCTGATGTCGGGCGGGTAGTTGATGCCTTTTTGTGACTCGGTCGCCGCTAATTGCTGCGCCGAAACCGGCTTTCCGTCCACGATATAAAACTGCGAACCCGATGATTTTTTCTGCGGATTATTCGTGCGTGCCGCCGCGAGTGCGCCTTTGATGTGCGCCAATGTATCGACAAATTCAGCGGGCACCTGATAGCCGGGACCGCCGCCGCCGAGACGTTTTTTGCCGTCTGCGCCGCGTGACTCCGGGTCGCCGCCCTGTATCATAAAGCCGTTGATGACGCGGTGAAAAAGCAGGTCGTCGTAAAATTCTTTTTCCGCCAATTTGATAAAATTATCGCGGTGCTCGGGTGTAGCGTCGTGCAATACGGCGACCATTGTTCCGTAATTCGTTTCGATTTCTACCAGACAGCGGGTCGGCGGTTCGATGAAGACGCGGGTTTCTTTTGTGGTTTCTTTATTGCCTTTTTTGGCTTTTAAAGTCACTTTATAATTGCCCGAAGCATCGTATTCGTGCGTCGGATTTTCTTCACCCGAAAAGTTGCCGTCGCCGAAATCCCACTCATAGGTCTCCGCTTTTTCCGATTTATTTTCAAATTCCACCTTCGTCGGTGCCGGCTCGTCATTACCGCTGTACACAAAGTCGGCAACGGGTTTTCCGCAGGAGGCGAGGGTTATTATTATCAGTCCGAAAAGTATCTTTCTCATT
>JAHDCG010000001.1:68945-83293 GCA_020629965.1 Saprospiraceae bacterium
TGCCACGGTCTTTTACTCAAAATGCGCACCTTCATCACCACATCTTCTACGGGACGGTCACCGGGTTGAACGCGCACCGCAGAGATTTTATTCAGCGTTTCGTAACTGCGAATCGGCTCGGAGTCTCTGCCCGAAAATTTTCTTTTCATACGATTGATAAAGGTGTCTTCAACGTCGCTTTCGTCAATCAATTCTCCGAAAACCGTGTACTCTTTATCTAACTCCGGAGAGCCGCCGACGGTTTTGTAGAGTTCCCTTTGCGTCGCGTTATACTTGATTTTTTTGCTGCGCTCAAATCTGTCTAAAGTCGCGTCCGTCTGTTTTTTCCCGTCAACGATGTA
Organism: Saprospiraceae bacterium; assembly: GCA_020629965.1. GTDB lineage: Bacteria > Bacteroidota > Bacteroidia > Chitinophagales > Saprospiraceae > JAHDCG01. Next base: position 69,287 of record JAHDCG010000001.1, read on the forward strand.
AAACTGCGAACCCGAAGATTTTTTTTCCGGATTGCTTGTGCGTGCCGCCGCCAAAGTGCCTTTAATGTGCGGCGCACCGATTTCGTGCTCGATGAGATAGCCGGGGCCGCCGCCGCCGAGACGTTGACCGGGTTTTGCATTGCGTGAGTTAGGGTCACCGCCTTGTATCATAAAGGCGTCGATAACGCGGTGAAAAAGCAGGCTGTCGTAAAAGTCCGCTTCCGCCAATTTGACAAAATTATCGCGGTGACGCGGCGTCTCGTTGTAGAGTTTGACCAGCATCGGGCCGTGGTTGGTTTCAATCAGGGCGCGGGTTTCCGCATCTCCGCAGGAGGAGAGCAGTAAAGCGCAAAATGCCAAAAACAGAATGTTTTTCATTGGGAAAATGCTTGGTTTATTTCTTAAATATCGCAAATTACTCTTCCTCCTCCCCCGCCGTTTCCGCCTCCAATTCGTTAAAATATTGCACGATATTTTCTTTCAAAATACGTTCCTGTTCCTTTACGCCTTTAGTGGTAAACGGCAGCGCAGCTTCGTAATGCGGCCAACCGTCGGCGTCTCTGCCCACAAATTTATAATAACCGTCATAGGTCAACAATCGCGCCACGGCGATATGCATTAAATCCTGCTTTTCTTCCTTCGTAAACTCTTCGTCAAACCGCCCCAATTCCTGAATGCCGATGAGAAACAAAACGCCGTTCATATCCGGCAAAGTGTCTCTGCCCATCGTGTCTTTTACAAAGTGTCGCACGCGCAACCACTCGAAATCAAGTGACCATTCTTCCATTGGATTGAGATGTTAGACGTTAGATTTTAGATGTTAGACTGCTCTTTTGACTTGTGCGTGATTTAATACGCAGAGACGCAAATTTTTTCTTTCAATGTTTGTCCGTTTACATTCCTTCAAAAAAAGGGCGAAGAGAAAAGCCGTCACTTTCAAAAAACCTGCAAGGTAAATAAGTTTAAGCATTTATTGACCCGGTCAGAAAACCATAAACCTAAAAATGCCAACGGCATGAGACACTTCAGCCCGGCACGTAAGTGCCGGGCAATAAGCCGGAAACTAACCCCGAGAATTCCCCCCAAACGAAATCACCTGCGCCGCCGCAATCGACAGCAAACAATACGCTAAAAACCAATAAAATCCGCTGCCGACCGTCGCCGTAATCGCCTCGTTCGACCGCGCCGCCAAAAAAGCGATAAATACGCCCACGACAAAAACATCCGCCATCGACCATTTGCTGATGAGGGCGACAAAACGCGCCAAACCCGCCGAATTTTTCACAAAAAGCACGAGCAAAAGCGCGATACCTTTGACAACCGGAACGATAACACTAAAAAACAAAATGAGAAAAGCAACGAAAGTATTGTCATTTTCATGCAGCGTTTCCACCGTTTGCAAAATGCTTTGCGCACTTTCGTGAAAAGTGACCGCACCGACCAAAGGCAAAGCGGCACCGATTTTCAAACTCAAAATTGTCTGCGTGAGTCCGGGAAATAAGCAGACCAATGAAGCGAGTAAAAGCACCGCGCCGATAATGTTTTTTGTGTTCATATTTTCAAGGTTTACCCGATTTCTTTTTAATATCCTCTTCTTCCGTCGCCAAAGCGTACACCACAAAACTCGCCAGCCAGTGCGACCCTTCGTAATTTTCCGAAGCCACGTAAGGCAGCGTTGCCCGCAGATGTCTTTCGGCGGCGCGGAGTAGTATTTTACGATATTTTCGTTTGGAAAGATGCGGATAAATGCCGTACATATTCCAAGCACGACTCAGATTTAAACCGTCTAAATGCACGATTTTCGGATCACTGCGGTCGGAGACGGCAGCAGGGCGGGCAACGGAAAGAATTTTATCTTTCGGCAGAAAATATTTGAACCAGTAGTTGTACTGTCGGCGGTTGAGCACGCGCCGCATCAGGTTGGCTTCTTCCAAACAGGGAGACAGAAAATCTTCGCCGCTCGGCTCCCAATCCGCAGGGCAATTATGGTCGAAAACAAAGTAGTTTTTGGCGCGGTCTTCTATCAGTTTTTGAAATTCGCCTTGCCCCGTTGTGTTCGCGTAATCCCAGGCAAAAGACAGCCCGAATGCGGTGTTAGAGTGCTGACCGGAGCGCACCGGATATTTTAAAACGGGCAAAAAATCCAGATAGCGCGTGCGAATAAGATTGGTCAGCGGTTGCAAATTTTGCTCCCACAACTTACCCTGCGGGTCATCCCAAGTGTGCAATTCTTCGGCGAGTTTGAGCAGCCAGGCCCAGCCGTAGGGGCGTTCCCAGTTTTTGCTTTCGGAAGCAAAATAATTGACCTCGACGGCGATATTTTCGGCGGTCAAATTATCCGAAATCTTATCGCGCATCTCCTGTTCTTCGGGCAGATGCGGAAATTTTTTCAGCAACTTCACCAGCATCCAGTGTCCGTGTACCGCCGAGTGCCAGTCAAAGCAACCGTAAAAAGCGGGGTGCAAATCCTGCGGTGTCTTTAGTTCTTCATTATTATCCAAAACCTGATTCAACTTATTCGGATATTCTTTTTGAATACAGTCCAAAGCCAAACGCGCAAAGTGCGAAGCACCCGCCGCCGTCAGGCGCAGTTTTCCGTCGGCATTAGCGGTCAAAAAAGGATTATCGACTTCTTCCTGCGCAAAAAGCGGCGCATAAAAACAAAAAATCAGGAACAGAACGGTACAGCCGGTCAGTTTCATACGAGTAAATTAAAAAAAGTAAGAGATTTAAACAGGTGTGTATAAGGTTTGGATAGAAATGCAAGGTAGGCACTTTCGGAGAATATTAATAGCGTTTATTTGTTTATGTGGTGATTTGTTTATTCGTCGAGTGTTCACAAAACCGGCGGCAGCTAAACCCTTAAACGCCTAAACGCCTAAACAATTTTCAAAAAACGCTCACATACCCAAAGTGCACCTTCGGATTACGAAAATCCAAAGCATTGCCGCGCTGACTGCCGACCGCCAAAGAGACGCCGAAAATACCCGCCCCGGTCTCGAAAGTCAGACCGCCGCCGAAACCGTAAGGTCGGTCGGCAAAGTCCGTATCCGTCGTGACATTTTCCAAATAGCCGTAGTCTCCGAAGACGTAGAAGTAGGAATTTTGCCCGATGAGCAGACGATATTCCAGAGTACCGACGGCAAATAAAGTAGCAAAAATACTCTCCTCGTCAAAGCCACGCAGCAGGCGATTTCCGCCGATACGAAACTGCTCGTTTTGGTATATCGGCTGCTCCGCAATGATGTAGCCGCCGCGCAGTCCGACCTTGACCGTGCTGCTGCCGCCGAGCGGAATATAGTAAGCCGCATCCGTGCGTAAATTATATTGAAAACTGCGCAGCGTCAGGCTGTCGTACAGCGTACCGTAATCGAAAGTCGGGTCTTCGGGGTCTTGCAGGTCGAGGATTTCATTGTTTTTTTCGAGTGTCTTGATGCCCGCCGTGCCGCGCAACAAGACCGACCAACCGCGTCGCGGATTAAAACGATAATCGAGTTTTTGCTTCAGAAATTCTAAGCCGAAACCCGCATTCGACAGGTCGGAAAGTGCGGGCAGAGTGCGCGTGCGACGTACCTTTTCGAGGTCGGGTCGTTGCAGATTGGTCAGGTTGCGCGTGTAAAATGCTTTCAAATAATTGCCGCCCTCAAAGAGGTAGCGAACGCCGGCGTCAAACTCCACATTATTAAAAGTACTGTCGCGCCGAAACTGCCGAAAAGCGACATCCGCTCCGAAAGGCAACTCCAAAATGTACGGATAATTAAACTCCAATTCCAACTCCTGCACCTCGGGGCGCAGCCGCTCGAATTTTGCGTAGATTCGCTCCCCTTTCCCGAATTGATTTTGCAGTTCCGCGTTCAATTCACCCGTCACCAACAACCGCTGCACGGGAATACCGTTGACATCTTCGCGCTCGCCGGGCAGCAGTCCGAGAATAAAATCGAAGCGACTCGCCCTTTTTTTGTTCAGAAATAAGTTGACCGTCGCCTTGCCCGGGTCAAAAGAAACGACCGCCGTCCGTTTTTCTTTAATAAACGGCAGTTCTTTCGCGCGGTCGCTGACGGCGAGAATTTTACTTTTATCGTAAGGGTCGCCGGGTCTGATACCTAAATAATTTTCGAGGTAACGGTTAGATATGCGGGCGTCGCCTTTGGTCTCGATGCCGGCAAAAAAAACAGCCTGCCCTTTTTTCATGAAAAGCCGGGCGCTGACTTTCCCGTCCCGGACCCGAATGCTGTCGAGCCAAACCGTCGCGAAGGGAAAACCGCCGTTTTCGGCCTGCGTAAGAATTTTGTCCTGCAATTCCTGTAGTTGCAAATAGTTGAAAGGTTTATCGGAATAAAGCCGCTCCCGATAGCCGGTTTGCTCCAAAAAAAGGCGTTCGATGTTCCCGTTTTTCAGACTGACCCATTCGTATTGATTGCCGAGGTGCAGGTGTGCACGGGCAGAAATCGTGTCCCATGTCAGGCTGTCCACGGAGGCTTCGATGTAGCCCTGCCCGTTGAGTTGACTGCGCACATTCAGGATTTGCCGGTACAGCGAAAAGGTATCGGTAAAGGTATTTTCAAAGTCGATGAGGTCGTAGAGTTCGGTGGTATCAATGTCGGCGGGCGCGAAGGTCAGTTTTAGTTCTTGGGCGAAGAGTGGTGTTTGCGTCGAGGTGAAGCAGGTGAGTAAGCAAATAAAAAAGAGAATTTTTACCCGAGACATGACGGAGATTTTTGAATTGATTTCGGGTTTAGGAACGTTGGGGCGGGGGTTATGTTATGAAGTGAGTTAAAAACTTTCCGTTACACCTTAATCTCCTCAATCCTCCCTAAAATCTGCTTCGCCATGATATCGAAATACTTATCATCGTCATGCGCCCGTGCCATTAAAATGCCGCCTTCGATGGCACCGATATAAAAAACAGCAAATTGCTCTTTGTCGATATCCGCACGGATTTCGCCGCTTTCGATGCCTTTGTTCAGCGTGTGGATGATACGCTCCTGCCAATCGGTGAGGGCTTTGACGACCTCCGATTTCAGCACGGGATTGCCGTCGTTGGCGTCCACGCTCGTGTTTTGAATGGGGCAACCGCCCTCGACCGGCGGCGTAAAAATGTTTTCGCGGTAGTAGTAAATGACCGCTTTGAGTTTATCCACCGAGCTTTCGATGACGCGGGTGCGCCGCCCCACCGCATCATAGACCACGCCCACCGCGTGCCGAAAAGCGGTGAGGGCGATTTCTTCTTTTCCCTTCGTAAAATGACTGTATAATGCGCCCTTCGACAGTCCGGTTTCTTCCATAATGTCCTTCACGGAAGTGCCGGCAAAACCCTTGCGGTTGAAGAGTTCGGCGGATTGTTCGATGATTTTTAAACGGGTTTTTTCTGCTTTTTTCATGCGTTGCAAATATCGGTGGTTTTTGGTTTTAAACGTACTTCTTCATCGCTTTTAAATGGTGTCCGTTATGAAAAACGATAAAAAAGAGCATTTCGCGTACCGTTAAATTGCCGAAGGCGGGGTGCGGCAGTTGATAAGTGTCCAAGTCTTCTTCCGTCCAATTTTCGGGCAGGCGCGCGGCGAGTTTTTGCGACAGCATTTGCCAATTTTGCAGCAGTTCCGCACGACTTTTCGGGGCGGCGGGGTCGGGCGAAAATTTCGTCGGGGCAGTCAATCCGCCGCTTAACTTTGCGCGGTAGCGGTCGGTCAGTGCGGCGTAAGTGCCGGAGGGTCGGTCGGCTTTTCCGAAGGGCGCGAAAACGGCTTTCGGTTTACCCATCACGGAAATAATGCCCATGTGACTCAAAATCAAATGCTCTAAATTTTCGCCGATACTCCATTTACCGTCTTGTCGGGTGTGAAAGGTTTTTTCGTCCGTGCTTTCGATTAAATCGGCAACTTCACGGTGAGATTTTTCGAGCAAGGTCAGCAGTTCTGACCGATTGGTCGGTTCTTTTATGTTCGTCATGGTCGGTTAGTTTTTGTCAGGAAAAATTACAGTAAAGCAGTTCGTCAATTCTACAGTATTGTCTCTTAAAACATTCATTTTAAAGATGTCGGCGTCAGACGCTTTTTTTGCGTGAATATAAATTTTAAAACTCAAATTTCCTTTTTTCTTTTGAAAGCAACGTCAGACGCCTCGGAAATAAAACCCAAAAATAGACCGCTCGGTCGGTTTTTCATAATTATTTCCGCTTTTTCTTACCTTTGTCACCTATGGCAAAACTCAACAAAGTTTACCTATCGACCGGCACCAATCTCGGCGACCGCCGCTTAAATTTAATCACCGTCGAAGGTTTAATAAACTTAAAGGTCGGTCCGGTCGTCAAAAAATCCGCGATTTACGAAACCGCCGCCTGGGGCGTCACCGAGCAGCCGGACTTTTACAATCAGGTACTGCTTGCCGAAACGACCCTGCCCCCCGCAGAAGTTTTGCGCGAAATTTTGGAAATAGAAAAATTTATGGGTCGCGTGCGCCTGCAAAAATGGGGTGCGCGCCTCATCGACATCGACATCCTGTACTACCGCCGTGAGGTGATAAATGAGCCGCATTTAAAAATTCCTCACCCCTTTCTGCAAGACCGTAAATTTGTTTTGATACCTTTGTCGGAAATCGCGCCGGACTACACACATCCGCTTTTGGAGAAATCGAATGAGCAACTTTTAAAAGAGCTGAAAGACGAAAGCGAGGTGCGAAAGTTAGACTTCAATTAGTATTCAGGCGAGAACAGTCTAACATCTAAAATCTAACGTCTAAAGTCTCACCAAATACTATGAAAAAACAATTTCCGCATCAATTTATCGCCATAGAAGGCAACATCGGCGCCGGCAAAACCACGCTGTGCAAGATGATTGAAAGAGACCACGGTGCGCAGTTGATTTTAGAGCAATTTACCGATAATCCTTTCCTGCCTTATTTCTACAAAAATCCCGAGCGATACGCCTTTCAGGTCGAATTATTTTTCATGACCGAGCGACACAAACAACTGCAAGGCACACTCTCGCAACGTTCTCTTTTTCAAGAGTTTACCGTTTCCGACTACTTTTTCATCAAGACGCTTTTATTTGCCAAAAATAATCTGATTGACGAAGAGTACCGCCTTTTCCAACGCTTGTTTAATGTGCTGAACACCACCTTTCGCAAGCCCGATTTGTTAGTCTATCTGCACCGCCCGGTCGAAGATTTGATGAAAAATATTAAACGGCGCGGACGCAAATTCGAGAAAGACATCAAGCCCGAATATTTGCAATCTTTACAAAATGCTTACTTCGATTATTTTCGGACGGTGACGGATATTCCGGTGCTGATTATCGACATCGAAGGCTGTGATTTTTGGAAAAAGAAAAAGTATTACAAGCAGATTATTAAGTTGATAAACAGCGAAGAATACACACTCGGCGTGCAGCACCGGAAGATTAAAATGAAAGTGCAGGTTTAGTTATTTTTGACGGATTGAGAAGTATTCCGGCAGCGGTGTCAGACAATTTTTTTACTCGATACTGCGAAAATAATTTGTGTTTTATCCTTTCTCTCAATTAAATTGTCAGAAACCTTTATACATATCCCGCCGCCTGCAAATCAAATAACTCCGCGTACTTTCCTCTTTTTGCCAACAGTTCTTCGTGGCTGCCCAACTCCAAGAGCGTACCGTTTTCTAAAAATAAAATGCGGTCTGCCATGCGTACCGTGGAAAAACGGTGCGAAATCAAAACGGCGGATTTTCCTTCGATTAACTCCGCAAAACGCAGAAAAACTTCATGCTCCGCGCGGGCATCGAGCGCAGAGGTCGGCTCGTCGAGAATGAGCAACTGCGCATCGCGCATATAGGCGCGGGCGAGGGCGACCTTTTGCCACTGACCGCCGGATAATTCCACGCCGCCGGCAAATCGCTTACCCAAAATCTGCTGATATTTTCCCGGCAAATCTTCAATGACCGCATCCGCCAAACTCTTCCGGGCCGCGTCTTCAATCATTTTTGCCTCCTCGCGCTCTTCAATGTTACCGACCGCGATATTCTCGCCGACCTTCATTTGAAAACGCTGATAATCCTGAAAAATAATGCCCGTCGCATCGCGCAATTCTTTTAAATCATAGTCGCGTAAATCGACTCCGTCCAACAAAATACGACCTTCCGAGGGTTCGTAAAGTCTTGCTAAAAGTTTAACGAGCGTCGTTTTTCCCGCGCCGTTTTCGCCGACCAAAGCCAATTTTTCGCCCGCCCGCAGTTGAAAAGACAAATTACGAATGGCGTAAATGTCGCTTTCGGGATACTTAAAACTCACATTTTCAAAAGTAAAACCCTCGCGTATCGGATTGGGAATCGGCAGGGCTTTTCCGACGTTTTTAATGGTCGGTTCGATGGCAAGAAAGTCGAATAAATCCTGCAAATACAAAGCCTGCTCGCTGATACCCGAAAAGCGATTCATAATGGCTTGCAACATTCCGCGCATCCGTTGGAAAGAGCCGGCGAGGAAAGTCAGCGTACCGACCGTGATGATGCCCGCCACGGTTTGCAGCAAAATAAAAACGTAAGCCCCGTAGTAAGCCGCCGTTCCGACCAATGACAAGGCACTGCCCCACAGTGCGCGTTTAGTCGCAATTTTTTTGTTGGCACTGTAATATTTATCGGCAATCGAGCGAAAGCGATTGGCTAAAAAATCGGCGAGATTGAAAATTTTGACCTCCTTGGCGGTTTGGTCACTGGCACCGATGTAGCGCAGATAGTCGAGTTCGCGCCGTTCGGGTGTCCACGAGCGGGTGAGGGAGTAGGTGCGTTGGTTGAAATGCGTCTCGCCCAAAAAAGAAGGAATGACGGCGACAATCAGAATTAAAATCAGCCACGGACTGAAAGCAATCAGACCGCCGGCGAGAAAAATAACGGTGATGATGTCCTGCATTTGCGACAGCACCTGCGACATCAAAATGGTGCGCCCGGTGGTTTGACGGCGGGCGCGTTCGAGTTTGTCATAAAATTCGGAGTTTTCAAATTGATACAAATCCAACCGAGCCGCGTGTTGAATGAGTTGCTCGGAGGTTTTGTTGGAAAATAAATCGCCCAGCAGACTGTCCAAAAGTGTGATGCCGCGATTGATTAAATCGGACAACACCGCCAGCCCCAACTCAATGCCGACCATGAGCCACAGGTAAGAATTATCGCCGTCGGTTGCGTCAATCAGGCGAATAACTTCGTCGATAATTTCCTTGCCGACCCACAGCATCGCCAGCGGCACGGCAGACTTTATCAGACGCAACGCGACGTTGCCGATAGTCATACCTTTGCTCGTCTGCCATATCAGTTTGAAAAAACGGGGCAGATTGCGCAGGGCGGAAAATTGCTCTTTGAAAGTGGTGGGCGGTTTGGGTTTTGCCATGAAAAAGTTTGAAGGTTTGAGTTTGTTTGAGTGGTTGGAGTTGTTAGGTTTGGAGGTTGGGGTGTTGGGCGGTTAGGGGTAATCACGATGCTGCATTTTTTACGCACCGGTTTTGTAGAGACGTGCAACTGCACGTCTAAAGTCAGGGGGAACGACCGGCTTTTTGCGAAATTTGGAATTATCGTTTACCCCGATGCCTTCGTAGAGACGCGGGAAAACGCGTCTAATGTCAGTGCAGAAATCACAATAAGTAAACCGTCGAAACCAAGGATAAGTTTCGGGAAAGGAAAATTCCGGAATAAAGCAAACTATAAATTTGCGGGGAGAGGTGCGAGGGATTACAAATCCCCGCAAGCGACCGGTATGATAAGTTTTGAGGAAGAAAATTTGCCGGGAGGTCACAAGTATCGGACACTCGCCGTTCGTAAACTCGGAGGAAATAAATTGAAATTACATTCTCTTGCTCGGGTCAAGTGTCCGATACTTACACATTTTCGGACACCAAGACGAAAGCGGGCGGCACATTAAAAGGCGTAAAATTCACCTCGACGTTGCCGAAAACTTCCTTATAGATTTTCTTGGTCAGCAGCGAATAATGGACTTGAATAAACTTGCCGCCGGGCTTCAAATGGGCTTTGCACTCGTACAAAATTTTATAAGTCAATTCTTCCGGAAAGGCGACAAAAGGAATGGCGGAAATAATATAATCGGCCTGCCCCATTTCGTATTGAGCGAGGTAGTCGCCGATTTTTTCGACGCTGTCTTCTACGGCGTGCATGCGTTTGTCGTCGATGGCATCGAGTTGTTTGAACATTTTCGGGAGTATCTCGAAGGTCAGCAACTCGGCATCGGGGCGCATCGCTTTGAGGATGTGTTTGGTAATGACACCGTCGCCGGCTCCCATTTCTACGATGCTCACGGCTTGCGTAAAATCGACGTGGCTTATCATATCTTTGCACAGATATTTCGAGCTGCGCGTGATGGTGCCTACGGTTTTAATATTTTTTAAACTTGTCTTGAAAAAGTCGATTGTACCCATGTAGTCGTTTGATTGGCGGTGATTTTTTGTCCGAAATTGCGCGCAAAGGTAAAAGTATTTTCGAGAGGAAGGCAGTCATTACGGAAATTATCACGGGCAGCCGCAGTTGCCCGCGCGGCAGGCCTCGAAAAGGAAGAGGAGAAGGAGCAGAAAAAAGAGATTGCGGCGGGCGTTCATAAAAGTATGTTTTTGATGTCGGTAAAATTACAAAAGATTTGATGAAGCGCAAAAAAATATTGGTCTGCGTCTTGAATTGGGGTTTGGGACACGCGACGCGCTGCATTCCGGTCGTGCGGGAGTTGCAGCGGCAGGGCGCGGAGGTGCAGTTGGCTTCCGACGGGCGGGCTTTGCATTTGCTGCGCAAGGAATTTCCCGCTTTGACCGCACACGAACTGCCGGCGTACAATATCACTTACCGCACCGACAATTTTTTTCTCAATATTTTGCCGCAATTATGCAAAATTTATTTTGCCGCGCTGCGCGAAAAAAAAGCGGTAAAAGAACTGCACCGTCGCGAACAATTCGACGGCATTATTTCCGATAATCGCCTCGGCTGTCGCGTAGAAAACGTACCTTCGGTGATGATGACGCATCAACTGCGCTTAAAAGTTCCCGTTCCCTTTTTGGAAGATGCGGCGGCATTTTTCAACAAAAATTATTTGAAAAATTTCGATACGATTTGGGTGCCCGACCGACCGGGGGCGAGCAATCTCGCGGGAGATTTAGCGCACGCCGACAGTGCACTCCACCCGACTTTTATCGGCGTTTTGAGCAGAATGCAGATGATGAATATTCCGCAAAAATACGACGCAGCGGTCATCCTCAGCGGTCCGGAACCGCAGCGTACTTATTTGGAAAAAAAGATAATCGAGCAAGCCACAGCCGCCGATTTTAAAGTCATCATCGTACAGGGAAAAACGGAAAATTACGTGCGCCGACACCTGTCACCGCAGGTCGAAGTCGTGTCGTTTATGACGACGGAAGAACTGAACCGCACCATGTCCGCCGCCGGCATCATCATTGCCCGCTCGGGTTACAGCACTTTGATGGACTTGGTGAAATTACGGAAAAAAGCCGTGCTCATTCCGACGCCGGGGCAGACGGAGCAGGAATATTTGGCGGAGGAGTTGTGTGGGAAAGGGATTTTTTATACGGTGCAGCAGCAAAAGTTTGATTTGGAAAAAGCAATGCGGGAAGGGGAAAAATTCAGCGGTTTTTCGCCGGTAAAAGAAGAAAAGGATTTGCTTGCGGAGGCAGTGAAAAAATTTGTTTACGGAAGGCAGAGTTCGCAGCAACTTTACTTACAGGGTGACTCAAAGTCACCTTTTGAGTAAAGTTGCTGCGAAAAAAAAATCCGCCCTAATCCGCTAAATCTGTTTAATCCGCGAATCTATCAACCTCACTCCAACACCGTCTCTCCGCCTTTATTAAAAGCCTTATACCGCCCCTTGCCGAATTTCGTTCCGTTAAAAACCTCCGTTTTGCGTCGCTTTTTCTGCTCTTCTTCGGGCAGGTGCGTGAAGTCCGCACACTTTGTCGAGCAGCAGGAATCCAACTTTTCCGCGCACGCATCGCACTGAATAAAAAGAATGTGACAAGCATCGTTGGCGCAGTTGACATGCGTATCGCAGGGTTTGCCGCATTGGTGGCACTTGGCGATAACTTCTTCGCTGATGCGCTCACCCATACGCTCGTCAAAGACGAAGTTTTTGCCGCGAAATTTATTTTTCAGTCCCTTTTCTTCCACCTGTCGCGCATACTCGATGATGCCGCCGTCGAGTTGATAGACCTTTTCAAAGCCGCGATGCTTGAAGTAAGCGCTTGCTTTTTCACAGCGAATGCCGCCCGTACAGTACATCACGATATTTTTTTCGCGGTGCGGTTGCAGCATATCTTCGACTATCGGCAGACTCTCGCGGAAGGTATCGACGTCGGGGCAAACGGCGTTTTCAAAGTGCCCGACTTCGCTTTCGTAGTGGTTGCGCATGTCGATGATGACGGTATTTTTTTCGTCGTCGGTGAGTTTGTTAAATGCCTCGGCGGAGAGGTGTACGCCGCGTTTGGTCACGTCGAAAGCCGCGTCGTCGAGTCCGTCGGCGACGATTTTTTCTTTGACTTTGATGCCGAGTTTGTAAAAGGATTTGCCGTTGTCGTCGATGGCGATATTGAGGCGCACGCCCTTCAGAAAAGGCACGGCATCGACAACGGCACGAAATTTTTCGAGATTTTCTTCGGGCAGGGAAATCTGTCCGTTGATACCTTCGCGGGCGACGTAGATGCGCCCGAAAACGCCCAATTCAGACCACTCTTGGTAAATTTTATTGCGAAATAATTTCGGATTTTCAATGTCGGCGTATTGATAAAAGGAGAGGGTGACGCGCTTTTCGTCACTTTCGAGCATGCGTTTTTTCAGCTCTTCGCCGTTGATACGGTTGTAAAGTTTCATCTTCTTGTACGTTAAACGAATGAAGGGAAATATTTCCCGCAAGTTGCAGACTTGCTGTTGCTGCGTACTTCGCGGCGAGGGCTTACGCTGCGAGGGGGCAAAGATAAACTAATTTAATTTTTTTTCTTGGATTTTCTTCTCTTGAGTTTGTAGCCGACGGAAAAGGCGAGCGTGTCGATTGAAGAGATAAAATTAGCGTTTGGATTATTAGTCAGTACAGTAACGGTTTGCCCGATAGCTTTACAAAAACGAAAATCACAAGTCCAACGATTACTGATGTCATAGCTGATATTTCCTTGAAAGCCGGTTTGACCGATAGAGTTTCCGCTCCACCAAAGAACGTTTATCAGTTTTTCCTTTAGAGCTGACCTGCGATAAAATCCACCGATACCTATGTACAATTTTTTTGATGCTTTGAAATTCAAAGACAATACATTATTAAAATCAGAAAGAATTTTTTCTCCGCCGGCATAACCGCTAAAACCTCCGCACTGTGAGTCGGAACTACAGTGTGCTTCTCTTTTGCGTACAGAAAGGTCGCCCTGATAAGAAAATTGTAGTGCTTCGCTTACTCTCCGTGTTATTTTTATTCCGGGTCCGGTTGTCAAGTCGGCAAAGCCTGAACGGGTAACGACATAGAGTTCTTCGGAAACCATATCGTTCTCGTGAGGAACAGTTATTTTATGAAACTGCTGATTGAGTGTCAAATAAAAATTTGTTTGCGCCGACATCAGAGAAAAACCATATAAAGAAACAACATTCACCAAGAGAAATTTTCGAAAAGACATAAACTGATATTTTAGGAAAAGACATGCGTGAAGATAGCGGATTTTACGAAATACGGTTTTAAAAAACATTCGTTTAAGCAAAAACGTCAAAGTTAATCAACCGTTAAAGCCGCCGCCAAAACCACGCCGTTCTCTAAATTCCCCGTTCCGAATATGGAAATAATCAACTTACTTCATCTTTTCTACAACCAAAGCCGGGTAACAAAAACGGTTTTTAAACGTCTGTCGAGTGAAAGGTGAAAAAAATACTTATTTTCGCCGCACATTTTAAAAATCGAACAATTATAGTTTGCAGAGGTATTACAGCGTTACAATTATCCTTCTTCAAACTAAGAGATACAGACAAGTAAGTGAACTCGTTAAGACAGCAGTCTAACGTCT
>JAHDCG010000001.1:83393-84701 GCA_020629965.1 Saprospiraceae bacterium
AAACTAAGAGATACAGACAAGTAAGTGAACTCGTTAAGACAGCAGTCTAACGTCTAAAATCTAATGTCCAACGTCTCGATAAAAATAACAACAATGAATTTAACGACCTTCAAATCCTTCCCGCAAAAAGCAGCTTTGGCATTCGCTTTCGTGTTATGCCTTTCTTTCACCGCAGAGGCGCAAAAAATCGCGATTGTCGATGTACAAAAAGTGCTGAACGGCATGAATGAATACACACAGGCGCAGGACGAACTCGACCGCATTGCCGCCGGCTGGAGACAAGAAATTGCCAAAAAATATGACAATATCAAAAGTATGTACAACAGCTACCAAGCGGAGCAAGTGCTGTTGAGTGACGATGCACGTCGCCAAAAAGAAGACGAAATCGTGGCTGCCGAAAAGGAAGTACGTGACCTGCAAAAAGAAAAATTCGGTCCCGAAGGCGCTTTATTTGAAAAAAGAAAGCAACTCGTACAACCAATTCAGGAGAAAGTGTACACTGCTATAGAGGACTATGCCAACGAGCGCGGTTACGATTTCATTTTTGACAAAGGCGGTTCTGCCGGTTTGATTTTTAATAAAGTCGATGCCGAAAAAACCGACGATATTATCAAGCGTGTGAATCGTTAGGAAAATCCCTACTTTTGCGTCCGTTTTCGGAAAAGGCGGCTTGTTTTGCAGCTTTTCCGACAGGTTTCACGAACATTTACATTCGACGAGAGTCGAATAAAAACTACAGAAAATAATGAAGAAATTCTTTCAAATCAGTGCTTTGTTTGTTGTTTTGTTTTTGACGGCAAATACCGCAAATGCACAAAAATTCGGTTATATCAACTCGGCTGCCGTACTCGCGGAATTGCCCGAAGTGCAGCAAATGCGTTCTAATCTCGAAAGTCTGCAAAAGCAATTGCAGAAAAAAGGACAGCAGATGATGACCGACTACCAAACGAAGCAGCAGGAAGCACTCGCTAAGCAACAAAACGGAACGCTCGCACCCGTCGAGGAAAAGCAGGTCATGGAAGACTTGCAAAAAAAAGAGCAGGAAATTTTGAAGTTCGAGCAGGAAATGCAGCAAAAACTCGGCACAAAAGAGCAGGAATTGCTCAGCCCGATTTTGGAAAAAGTCAACACGGCTATCCAAGATGTCGCGAAAGCGGACGGCTACCAGTTCATCTTCGATACCAGCTCCGGTGTGCTTTTGTACGCGGACGAGGCGCAGGATGTGACGGCAAAAGTGAAAGCAAAATTATAAAACGGTTGACGGTTGACGGTTGTTGGTTGACGGTTGACGGGCGCGCGTGATTAAGC
>JAHDCG010000001.1:84801-184643 GCA_020629965.1 Saprospiraceae bacterium
ACGGTTGACGGTTGACGGTTGTTGGTTGACGGTTGACGGGCGCGCGTGATTAAGCCTACTGTTTGCTTCACTGACAACTACAATCCTTTGCAAGATATAAAAAAGCGGTATTGATTCAGTTCAATACCGCTTTTTTACTCTCAGCTCTCTACTTTTCGCTCGCCACTCTTGGCTCTCCCCTCTAAATCAACTCCCGCAACCGAAAAGTCCTTTTCATCTTCACGTTCCTTCTTCTCAACACCAACTTTATCTTCTTTCCTTCTTTTTTTTTCAGTTTTTTCAAAATTGCCGTCAGCGAAGTAAATGCCGTGCCGATGCCGTTGATTTTTACTATGCGGTCACCGCGAAAAATGCCCGCTTCCGCCGCCGGACTGCCGGGCACGACCTTCGAGACGTAAATTTGATTCAAACTTGCGCCGCCGGCTATCAATATCAGACCGCTTTTGTCATATTCAAATTCTTCTTTATAATATTTATTCGGACGCACAAAAAATTGACTGCGCGGGTAGTCGATAACCACGTCGAACCGCCGCAGAGCAGGATTACCGATGATGCCGTTGCGACCGTTGAGGCGCGTGGTGTCGAGGTCGATGATTAGTTCCTGAAAACTCGTCGTGACTTCGTTGAGTTTGAAACCCGTCTCGTGCAACGGCAGTTTATCCACCCGCCCGGTCACGCCTTCGAGGGAGCCGCCCAGCCCGGAGGCGACTGCTCCGGTGACCACATTTTCGGGTACATCGAGGTCGGGGTGCGTGTCGGTGTAAAGAATGAGCGGCAGATTAGAGCCGGTGTCTATGAGCAGTTTAACCTCGGCATTTGTCGTGTCGGAGAGCAGCACGTCGGTTTCGAAGTAAGGTTTATTTTTATAGATTTCTACGGGAATTTCCCGAAATCTTTTACCGGGAGTTTTATTGCTCGACGGTGAAATTGTCAACCTGCGATTGCGGTAATCTATTTCTACGCGATAGCCGCGAAACACATCCGCACCGATAATGCCCTGCACGTTCAGACCCGCCATTTCATCGAATCTGAAATAATCTTCCTCCAAAACGAGCAGCGATTGATTAGGGATATTTATCGCTCCGATTTTCAGATGCACCTCCCGTACTAAGTAAACAAACAACTCGCGCCGCATATCCGAGCCGATGATTTGCAATCTGCGCTCGAAGGGGATTTTCATAATTTCCGCGACTTCCCGCTTCATCAGTACGGTGTGTTCGGCGCCGGTGTCGTAGATAAAATTGAGCGGCAGGGTGCGGTTGAAAAGGACGGGGATAACGATGAAATTATTGTGAATTTCAAAGGGAATATCGACCGGCTTAGTGATGCCGTACACGGTTTGCGCTTGTGATTTATTAAAAAAAAGAAAAAGCAAAGCGAGCGATAAAAAGAGAATTTTACCGTCCCGATTAAAATATTTGCAAAATGAGAAACGCAAGATAATTTTGTTTTTTGACCTTTTTTCCCGGCAAGTTAATGTTTAAAAAATAAAAACCGTAAAAATCTTTCATTTCGTCCGCAAAACATTTTCTTCCCAAAAACTTAACAAAAAGCTAATGTGTCAGGCAGCGGAAATAATAAAGGTGTCGTTACATCTAAAAATTCGTTCAGCAAAAGTTTTCGACATATCGAAAACTTTCAAAAAATAAAAAGTAATTAAATAAATTTGGTAGTCTAAAACTTATTTCAGACTTTTACCGGCGTTAGTGTTGTTTTTACACCTTGTTCATTTATCTGACCTTACATACCGGCTCTGTTTACCGGTTAAAAAACTGCCCTTCCGGCAATATAACAAACAAATTTACCGATTCATCTGAAAAACACCGCATAAAAATTTTAACGTACAGTTTTTCAACCCTTTACCGACTTTCAATTTCTGTCACACCTTATTCCTTTTATCTACACCGTTCCCGTCCCGTATGCACACTCTAAGACAATTTTTTCTCCCTGCGAGAGAAGAGAGGGTAAAGAAAATTACCCGTTTGGCTTTATACTTTGTTGCCTTAAAGAAGCTGAATTATTTACATTATTTTGTTAACTAAACCATAGTGTTGTATGAAACTTAAAATTGACTATGTTTTTAAGAATGCGTTACTGCTCCTGCTTTGCTTGAGCATGACGAGCCTTGCCGTCGCCCAAAGTACCGTCACCGGTACGCTGACGGATGCCGAATCCGGCGAGGCACTTATCGGAGCGAATGTACTCGTCGTGGGTACTTCTTCCGGTACCATCACCGACTTTGACGGAACTTACTCTGTTTCCGTTCCGGAAGGTGCCACACAATTGGAGTACTCTTACACGGGTTTCCAAACGCAAACCGTCGATATCGCGGGTCGCGGTACGATTGACATTGCGATGTCATCGGGTACGGTACTCGACGAGGTCGTCGTTGTCGGTTACGGTACGACTACCCGCGAAGAGGTGACCAGCTCCGTAACTTCCGTTAAGGCGGAAGATTTCAACGGCGGTCAGGTCAATGACCCGACACAGTTGATACAAGGTAAGGTTGCCGGCTTGTCTATCTCCGATGCGGGCAGTGACCCCAACGGCGGTACGACTATCCGTCTGCGCGGTATCAATTCTTTGGGCAGTACCTCTCCGCTCATCGTTATCGACGGGGTTATCGGTGCTACCTTAGAGACTGTCGATCCTAACGATATTGCGTCTATCGACGTATTGAAAGACGGTTCTGCCGCAGCTATCTACGGCGCACGCGCCTCTGCGGGTGTCATCATTGTTACTACCAAAAAAGGAACGTCGGGTAAAACTTCCGTTACTTACAACGGTTTGGCGACCGTTGAAAATGTTGGTCGTACTTTGCCTTTGGCTTCTGCCGAAGAGTATGTACGCTTGCGCGGTGAAGATCAAAACCTCGGCGGCGATACCGATTGGATTGACGAAGTAACCGAGTCTGCGCTTTCTTTCACTCACAACTTAGCCATGTCGGGCGGTATCAACAAGACCTCTTACCGTGCGTCTTTAAACTACCGCGACATCGAGGGTGTCGGTATCAACAGCGGCTTTAATCAACTGAACGGTCGTTTGAATCTGAACCAAAAAGCACTCGACGATCGCTTGTCTATCAATTTGAACGTATCTGCTACCGAGCGTCAGTCAGAGTTCGGTTTTACGGAGTCTTTCCGCTACGCCAACATCTACAATCCTACGGCACCTATTTTCTTCGAAGATCAAATGTCTGCCGAAGCACTTCAGTTCGGCGGCTACTTTCAGTCTCCTAACTTCGATTACTTCAACCCCGTAGCGATTGCGGAGCAAGGTATCAACGAAGGTACACAAAAAGACCTTTTGTTGTCTATCGGCGGTCAGTACGAGTTAATCGACGGCTTGACGGCAGGTGTTTCTTACGCAGTAAACCGTGAGAGTAACATCTTCGGTGAGTTCTATCCGAACAACGCTTACTTCCGCGGCACCGACCAAAACGGTGAAGCACGCCGGTTTACGGAAGACAAAAACAACGAACTCTTCGAGCTTACCGGTAACTACAAAAAGAGATTCGGTAACGTAAACTTCAACGGTTTGGTAGGTTATTCTTACAATGAAATTACCAGCGAGAGCTTCGGTGCTAACGGTCGTGATTTCATCGCCAACGGTGTTACTTTCAACAACTTAGGTCTGGGTTCACGGGCGAATGAAGGAGACGGCGATGCTATTTTCTCTAATCAAGAAGAATACAAGGTGATCGGCTTTTTCGGTCGTACTAACTTTGCTATCGACGATACCTACTTTTTGACTGCGGCAGTACGCTACGAAGGTTCGACCCGTTTCGGTCCGGAAAACCAATACGGTCTTTTCCCCTCTGTGAGTGCGGGTGTTAACTTGAGCAACCTTATCGACATTGCCGGTATAGATAATCTGAAACTGCGTGCGGGCTACGGCGAAACGGGTTCTTTGCCTCCTTTCTCTTACCTGTCACAACAACAGTATAACCGTCAGGGAGCTTCTTACCCTATCGGTGGTGTGAGTGTACCGGCTATCGGTATTACGCAGGATGCCAATCCTGACTTGAAATGGGAAACTAAGGGTGAGTTTAACGTAGGTGTGGATTTTGCTTTCGGTGACTATGCCTGGACCGGTTCGGTAGATTACTACAATCGGACTACGCGCGATTTGATTTACCCGGTTTTGGCTACCGTGCCGCCTTTTGTTAATCCTAACATCTGGGCAAACCTCGAAGATGTAAACTTGGTATCTAACGGTATCGATGTGGCACTGGGTTATAATATGAGCAACGGTGACGGTTTCTCTTGGAATCCGAACGTCGTATTCTCTACTTATAACACCGAGCTGCAATTGACCGGTGATCAAGGTACGCAGTTCAACTTCTTCAGTAGCGAAGACGCAACCTTCTTCCCCAACGGTTCTTCTCCCGGTGCTCCGGGTCTGAACGACAACCCGACCGTTCGTATTCAGGGCGATGCCGAAATCGGTCAGATTTGGGGTCCTGTCTTTGCAGGTATCGACGACAACGGCGAGTATATTTTTGAAGACTTGGACGGAGACGGTACGGTGGAAGCAGGCAACTTTGCCGAAGACGATAATCAAGTATTGGGTAACGGTTTGCCTGATTTCTCTTTGGGTATCAACAATACTTTTAAATTCGGTAACTTAGATTTGACTTTCTTCCTGCGCGGTGACTTCGGTCATGAGTTGATTAACACTTACCGTTTGTTCTACGAAAACAACGCTCCGTCACGCAAAATCGATAATATTGTACAAACCGAGTTTTTCGATGAGAACCTTACTGCTAATCCGAAATTCAGCAGCCGTTACGTTGAAACTGCCTCATTCCTGGCTTTGGATAACGTTACTGTCGGTTATAACTTCGACCTTGCCGACGGCAGCAGTTTTAACAACTTGCGTGTATTCGTAGCAGGTCGTAACCTGTTCTTCCTGACGGACTATACGGGCGTCGATCCTTCCGTTCGCTACGCAGATGAAGGTGCTTTGGATAACGGCGGTCGTCGTGATTTTTCTTTCGACCCGTTGATTCCGGGTATCGACCGTCGGAACACTTACTTCCGTACTTACCAAATCAGCTTTGGTGTGAATGTTGGTTTCTAAGCTGTTTTTTTTGCAAGACAAAGAACATTAGCTTAATTTGATTTTCAGATTTGTGTCATAATGTTGCGATATGAACTTTTGAATACATAAATTCCGCAACATTATCGGTGAAACGGAATTACCTTTGGGATACCGACCGTTAAATGACTCAATTCTAAATTGCAACCAAAAAATTGTGCCTCCGATATTGTTTTCGAATAATATCGGAGGGACTAAAATTTAATAAATATGAAATTTTTTAATTCTAATCGGTCTTTTGCATTAGCGATTATGTTTTCGCTGATTGCATTCAGTCCTGCTTGTACCGACCTCGAAGAAGAGGTATTTACGCAGCTGACTCCGGCTACTTTCCCGACCAACCAAGAAGAGGTAACGGCAGCGGTAGCTTTTGCTTACTCTCAACTGTACGGTTGGGGTAATCACGGCGGTTTTAACTCGCTTTCCGAAGTATCTTCCGACGAAATCATGATTCCGCAACGCGGATCGGATTGGTTCGACGGCGGTATTTGGTTACGCGCTCACCGCCACGATTTCCGTCCGCAAGACGGTCCTACCGACGGTGCCTGGAACTTTGTTTTCGGTGGTATCGCGCAGGCAAACGCCACGCTTTCTATTCTCGATAACGCCCTGAGTGAAGGTATCGTAGATGCAGAAACCGTAACCTCGTTTGCGGCGGAAGTGCGCATGATTCGTGCTCTGTACTACTTTTGGGCAATCGACGGTTTCGGTAATGTGCCGATTGTAACACAAGACACCGAAGATTCTACGCCGGACACTGCTCCGCGCAGTGAAGTTTTCAACTTCATCGAAAGCGAAATTCAAGCGGTACAAGGCGACTTGAGCCGCGACGTAGCCGGCACTTACGCACGTTTTAACTACTATGTCGCACAAAGTTTGTTGGCTAAGTTATACATGAATGCGGAAGTATATACCGGTACCGCACGCTGGCAAGACGCCTTGAATGCTACCAATGAGGTTATCGACTCCGACAGCTACACTTTGGAGGGTGACTACTTTGCTAACTTCAACCGCTCTAACGACTCTTCCGGAGAAATCATTTTTGGTTTGCCGTTTGATGAAAACACCGGACAGGGTTTTAACATCTCGCAAATGACTCTGCACTACAGCAGCCAGGAAACTTTCCAGCTGCAAGCGCAGCCGTGGAACGGTTACTGTACTTTGCAAGAGTTTTATGACTCTTACGAAGACGACGACATGCGTAAAGGTGAATTCGGTAATCAGGAAGTACGCGGTAATTTCCACGCGGGTCCCCAATTCAACCCTAACGGCGAGCCTACTTTAGACTCTTCCGCAGATGATCCGGGTGGAGAAGAACTCGTATTCACTCCCGAAATCAACGAACACTTTCCTAACGCTTTCCGCCAAGCGGGTGCGCGGGTAGGTAAATACGAATTTTACGAAGGCGGTATGCCCGATTTATCTGTCGATTATCCTGTCTTCCGTTACTCCGATATCCTGATGTTGAAAGCGGAAGCTATGCACCGCTTGTCTCCGGGCAGCAGCGAAGCATTGGATTTGGTCAACGAAATTCGCTCTCGTGCGGGTGTCGATGGCTTCTCCGAAATCAACGAAGAAAACCTGTTGGCAGAGCGTGGTCGTGAATTGTTCTACGAAGGTTGGAGACGTAACGATTTGATTCGTTTCGGTCGTTTCAACGGCGAATGGGCATTTAAAACCATGGATACCCCCGACAGCGACATAGGTACCGTGCGTTTTGACGAAGAGGTTCAGTTGTTCCCGATTCCTACGAATCAGCTGAACGCGAACCCTGACTTGCGTCAAAATCCCGGCTACTAAGTTCGGTTTTTTACACGCATAAATAAAAAAGGCGGTGCTTTCCCTGCGAGGAAAGTGCCGCCTTTTTTTGTTGGTTAACGAAAGGCTAAAAACACTTAAACACACCTGCAAAACTCTCCTCTTTATTACCTTTGTCGTCCTCTAAAAAAAGGTTGGTATGTGTATAAGAGTCCCGTTTTTTTTCCTTCTTTGCTGTGCTTTTTTTACTGCTTGTCAGTCCGATAAAGCGGAAAAATCAAAGGCGCGACCGACCGCAGGCAAGACGCTGTTCACTACCGTTGCACCCGAATATTCCGGGGTTACGTTCAGCAATGACCTGCACTACACCGAAGAATTTAATCCTTACACCTTCCGCAATTTTTTTAACGGCGGCGGCGTCGGTATCGGCGATGTCAACAACGACGGGCTGCCCGATATCTTCTTTTGCGGCAATTTGGTCGATAACAAACTGTACCTCAATCAAGGCGATTTTAAATTTACGGAAATCGCCGCCGGCGCGGGCGTAAATGCCCCCGGCGTATGGTCTTCCGGCGTCAGCATGGCAGACATCAACGCCGACGGCTGGTTAGATATTTACGTCTGCAAATCGGGAAAGCCCGGCAGCGAAAACCGCCACAACGAACTTTTCATCAACAACGCCGACCCCGACGAGAACGGTCACGTTACCTTCACCGAAAAATCAAAGCAGTACGGCATCGGCGACGAGGGGCTTTCTACCCACGCCGCATTTTTTGACTACGATTTAGACGGAGATTTGGACTGCTACCTGCTCAACAACTCCATGCGCGCCGTCGGCAATTATGACCTGCGCAAAGACCAACGCCGCCTGCGCGATACCCTCGGCGGCAACAAACTCTACCGCAACGACGGCGAAAAATTTACGGATGTCAGCGAAGCCGCCGGCATTTACGGCAGCAATATCGGTTTCGGTCTCGGTGTCACCATCGGCGATGTCAATCGCGACAACTACCCGGATATTTTCGTCAGCAACGATTTTTTTGAGAAAGATTACCTCTATCTCAATCAACAAGACGGTACTTTCCGCGAAGCGGGCGCGGATTATTTACCCGAAATGAGTTTCAGCAGCATGGGCGCGGATATGGCGGATTTGAACAATGACGGCTACCCCGAAATTTTCGTTACCGATATGCTGCCCGCCTCGAATGCGCGGATGAAAACCAAAACCGCTTTTGAAAATTGGGACAAATACCGTCTCAACAAATCGAAAGGCTACCATAAACAATTTACCCGCAATGCACTGCACCTCAATCAAGCCTTAACGGACGAAACGGGCGGCGTAAATTTCAGCGACATCAGCCGCATGGCGGGCGTTCACGCAACTGATTGGTCGTGGGGCGCACTGCTCGCCGACTTTGACAACGACGGTCGCAAAGATATTTTCGTAGCCAACGGTATCCTCAAAGACCTCACCGACCAAGACTACGTGATGTTTTTCTCTGACCCGCGCAACGTGCAGGCACTACTCAAAGAGTCCGGCAGTGCCGTCACGCAAATGGTCGATAAAATGCCCGAAGAGGCGATTGCTAATTGTGTTTTTCAACAAACCGGCGACGGTTTCATTCCCGAATTTTCGGACAAAGCCGCCGCATGGGGACTCGCCGCGCCTTCTTTTTCCAACGGTTCCGCTTACGGTGATTTGGACAATGACGGCGATTTGGATTTGGTCATCAACAACATTAATCAACCCGCTTTTCTTTATCGCAACGAAGCCGATACCTTGCTGACCGCAAATAATTTTCTCAAAATTGTATTAAAAGGTGCAGACAAAAATCCGCAAGCCGTCGGCAGCAAAGTCACGCTGTACGCCGAGGGCAAAATGTTTTATCAGGAAGTCAACCCGATGCGCGGTTTTGAAAGCACGGTAGATGCGCGGCTGAATTTCGGACTCGGAAGTGCAACGAAAATCGACAGCGCAGTCGTTATCTGGTACGACGGCACGCGGCAAACGGTCAAAAATATTGCAGCGCAGCAAATTTTAGAAATAGAAAAAAACGGAAGAAAAGCAGAGAAAAAAGCAGCGTCCGCACCTCGATATTTTACAAAAGCCGATGCGAAAAATCTGAACTTCACACACCGCGAAAATCTTTACGACGACTTCGACCGCGACCGGCTTCTGTACCATCAGCGCAACACCGAAGGCGCGCCGCTTGCCGTCTCCGCCGGGCAGCCCCGGATATTTTATTTCGGGAATGCGAAAGGGGAAGCAGGCGCATTGTTTATCAAAAATCGAAACGGTAGTTTCATAAATAAAGCACAACCCGCCTTTCTTGCCGACGCCGAAAGCGAAGATACCGAAGCCGCTTTTTTTGACGCGGACAATGACGGAGATGACGATTTGTACGTCGCTTCGGGCGGTACGGAGTTTAGCGATTTTTCCTCGGATTTGCACGACCGCTTATATTTTAACGACGGGCGCGGCAATTTTACCAAAGCCGAAAAATCGCCTTTTGTCCGCTTTGCAAGCACAGGCGCACTGCTCACCGCCGACTTCAACGGCGACGGCAACACGGATATTTTTGTCGGTGAAAGGCTGAAAATCAAGCAGTTCGGGGTGCCCGTTTCGGGGCATCTGCTGCTGAATGACGGTAAAGGAAACTTTACGGAAAACAAAAATTACGGCAAAGCCCTCACGCAAATCGGGATGATAACCGACGCGGCGACTTTGGATTTTGATGCGGACGGCGACCCGGATTTACTCCTCTGCGGCGAATGGATGTCTCCTAAATTATTTGAAAATACGGGGACACAATTTATCGACGTCAGCGAAAAATTCGGACTGAACGACCACCCCGGACTGTGGAACAAAATCACGGTTGCCGATTTTAACGGCGACGGAAAAGAGGACTTTGCTATCGGCAACTACGGCAAAAACTCCCGTCTGAAATCGCAGACCGGTCGCCCGTTGCGCCTGTACATCAACGACCTCGACGGCAACGGCAGCATCGAGCATTTCATTTCGTTTTACGAAGACACGCTGCAGTATCCGCTGGCTTTGCGCAGTGATTTAATCAGTCAGGTTCCCGCCGCCAAAAAATTGTACCTCAAACACGAAGACTACAAAAATACTACGGTACGCGAACTCATCGGCGAGGAAAAATTTCCGCGCTCAATTGTCTATGAAGCCGCCGTGCTGACCACGACTTTATTTTTGCGCGACGGCGAAAAGTACGCAGCCGTCGAACTTCCCGCCGAAACGCAACTTGCCCCGGTTTACGCTTTAGCTCCCGTCGATATTGACTCCGACGGCGATTTGGATTTGATTACCGGCGGAAATTTGGAAGGCGTTAAACCCGAATTAGGAACCTACACGGGTTCCTACGGCGCGGTTTTAGAAAACGACGGGAAGGGTAATTTTACCGCCGTTTCCGCCGCAGAAAGCGGTTTGTCAATCGGAGGCGAAGTGAGAAATTTTGTTGTGTCGAACGGCAAGCTGATAGTCGCCAAAAGCAACGGAAGCGCGGAGGTTTGGAAAATCAACGGCGTCGAAAAATAAAAAGTAATTCACCATGAAATATTTATGTCTCATCATCTTCGCGGCATTTGCCGTGACGGGTTGTAATCAACAACCGCCCGATTACCAAGAAAAACTCAACGCAGAACTCGCAAGCGGTGAAAAAAACAACGATCTTTTTCTCGGTTTCTACCTCGGCATGCCCCGACAGGCATTTTACGATACCTGCTGGCAGTTGAATAAGGAAGGAAAAGCCAAACACGGCACCGCCAATTCTTCCGTCGCTTACCCCCTGCCCGCCGGCACTTTAGACCAACCGGCGACCATGGAATTTTACCCTGAATTTTACCGCGACAGCATCTCCGAAATGCTCACAGAGTACAAATACGACGCCTGGGCACCCTGGAATAAAGACCTCAGCGCGGAGGTTTTGGTCAAAGATGTGTACCGCTATTTAAAAAAAGAACACGGTGATTTTTTCCTCACCGACCTCGGTGAAAAAGGCAAAGCCCTCTGCAATATCGACGGTAACCGCCGCATTATCATTCGCCGTACCGCAGATGACTCTAAAGTACAAGTAGTCTATAACGACATGACAAACTACGCCGCCGCCGCCGCCGAAAAAGCCGCAAGACGCGCAAAAGCGGACAAAAAGGCTACCCCGGCGTGGTCAACACCCGGCGCGGGAAAGCGGTAACGGACGCTTCCAAAGCGCCCGTTACCTTTCGGATATACTGCAAGCAGAAGAGTACGAGGTCGCACGGTTTTACGAAGTAAAATCAAAATCATAACCCATCATAAAAATCATAATAATCAGGGTCAAAAAAATCATAGTCACACAAGAAACTACGCCATGAAAAAAACAATCATCCTCCTCCTTCCCCTCCTCCTCTTCGGCTGCCGAAAATCCGAAACAACGCCCCCTGCCGCCGATACTCTTTTCACCGAAATGCCCGCCGACTACACGGGTATCGACTTCGTTAATCAACTCGAATACGACGCCGATTTCAACATCTACACCTACCGAAATTTTTTTAACGGCGGTGGCGTAGCCATCGGAGATATCAATAACGATAGCCTGCCCGACATCTATTTTACGGGAAACATGACCAAAAATCGTCTGTACCTCAATCGCGGTAATTTCAAATTTGAAGACATTACGGAGACCGCAGGCGTAGGCGGCACACACGGTTGGAGTACGGGAGTCAGCATGGTCGATTTGAATGCCGACGGCTTTATCGACATCTACATTGCTAACTCGGGTAATGTCAAGGGCGACGATAAGGAAAACGAACTTTTTATCAACAACGGCGACGGCACCTTTACCGAGCGTGCGGCGGAGTACGGCTTGGCGGATCAAGGCTACTCGACCCACGCGGCTTTTTTTGACTATGACAAAGACGGCGACCTCGACGTTTATTTGCTCAACAACTCCTATCAGGCAATCGGCAGTTTCAATCTGCGGAAAAATATGCGCCCGATACGCGATGCCGAGGGCGGTGACAAACTGCTGCGTAATGACGACGGAAAATTTGTCGATGTCAGCGAAGCGGCGGGCATTTACGGCAGCGTTATCGGTTTTGGTTTGGGAGTGACGGTCGGCGATATCGACCGCGACGGGTGGCAGGATTTATACATCTGCAACGATTTTTTCGAGCGCGACTACATCTACATGAACAACCGCGACGGCACTTTCCGCGAAGAATTGACCGAGCAAATGCGTTCTATCAGCGGCGCGAGTATGGGCGCGGATATGGCGGATTTGACGGGCGACGGCTACCCCGAAATCTTCGTCACCGAAATGCTGCCCGGCAAGGAAGACCGCTTTAAAACGACGATGACTTTTGAAAATTGGGACAAATATCAGTACAATCTCGAAAACGATTATTACCACCAGTTTACCCGCAATATGCTGCACCGCAACAACGCGGACGGCACCTTCAGCGAAGTCGGACGTTTAGCGGGTACGGAGGCGACGGATTGGTCGTGGAGTGCGCTCATCACCGATTTTGATAACGACGGACTGCGTGATATTTACGTTTCCAACGGTATTCACCGCGATATTTTGGACAAAGATTATTTGAATTTTATCTCCGCCGACGAGGTAAAACGCAGCGTGATAACCAAGGAAGGTGTGGATTTTAAAAAGCTCATCGACGTTATTCCGACGACGCGCATCGAGAATTATGCTTTCCGAGGCACGGGTGATTTGCGTTTTGAAAATAAGGCGACGGAATGGGGATTGGCAACGCCCTCACACAGCAACGGCGCGGCTTACGGCGATTTGGACAATGACGGCGACTTGGATTTGGTGGTCAATAATATCAATATGCCCGGCTTTGTATATCGCAATAATGCCGCAAATAACTGGCTCAAAATCGAACTCGTCGGTAAGGATAAAAACGTAGATGCTTTCGGTGCAAAAATCAGCGTCACAGCGGGCGACCAAACTCTTTACACCGAGCAAATGCCGATGCGCGGTTTTGAAAGCAGCATGGATTTTCGCCCGAATTTCGGCCTGGGAAAAAACACGCAGGCAGACGAAGTACGCGTAGAATGGTTGGACGGCAGCGTCTCGACAATGCGCGATGTCGCCGCAAATCAAACTTTGACTTTTGAACAAAATGACGCAACGCAAAAGAATAAAACGACACAACCGACCGCTGCCGCACCCCTGCTGACCGACCGCACCGCCGCTTTGAATATCGATTATAAACATGAGGAAAATCGCTTTGTGGACTTTGACCGCGACCGTCTGCTTTTTCACATGCTGAGCACTGAAGGTCCGAAAATCACGGTCGCGGATGTCAACGGTGACGGTTTGGAAGACTTCTACGTCGGCGGTGCGCGTGACCAAGCGGGGCAGCTTTTCTTACAAAAACGCGACGGAAAATTTGCGGTAAAAAACTCATCGGCGTTTGAAGAACACAGAGCCTCCGAAGACCTCGATTGTCTGTTTTTCGACGCGGACGGTGACGGCGACCAAGATCTATTAGTCGCCTCGGGCAGTAATGAATTTGCGCGCGAAGCGAGTGCGATTCGTGACCGTTTGTACTTCAATGACGGGCGCGGTAACTTTACCGATGCTTCGCAAAATCTGCTCGGCGGTCGCTACTTTCCGACCTCTTGCTTTGCGACAGCCGACATCGACAATGACGGCGATTTGGATATTTTTTCGGGCGAAAGATTGGTGCCGAAACTCTACGGCGTACCCGCTAACGGACACCTATGGCTCAACGACGGCACGGGAAAATTCACGGACAAAACCAACTCCCTCGCCCCCGAACTGCGTGGTATCGGTATGTTGACCGACGCTGTTTTTGCCGACATCGACGGCGACAAAGACGCGGATTTAATCCTCACCGGCGAGTGGATGCCGCTGACGGTCTTTACCAATGAAAACGGAAAATTTGAGAAAAATACCCAAGCTGCCGGCTTCGCGGACACGCAGGGTTGGTGGAATTGCGTAAAAGCCGCCGACCTCGACAACGACGGCGACCTCGACCTTATCGCCGGTAACCACGGACAAAATTCCCGCTTTCGCGCCTCCGCCGAAAAGCCCGTTACGCTGCACGTCAATGACTTCGACCAAAACGGAACGGCGGAGCAAATCCTGACCGCTTATCAGCAGGATGCGGAGGCCTACCCGATGATTTTAAGGCACGAATTGGTGATGCAAATCCCGAAGCTGAAAAAGAAATATCTGAAGTACGAAAATTTTAAATTTCAAAAAACGGAAGACATCTTCACGCCCGAAGAAATGGAAAACTCGGTCGTGCTGCAAGCCGTCGATTTTTCCACTTCGGTCTGCCTGAATAACGGCGACGGTACCTTCGTCGTGCGCCCGCTGCCGACCGAGGCACAACTGTCACCGACCTACGGCATCCTCATCCGCGACTTCAACGATGACGGAAACCCCGACATCCTGACCGGCGGGAATCTGCACGCCGCTAAACCCGAAGTCGGTCGCTACGACGCAAGTTACGGTCTGCTGCTGACGGGCGACGGGAAGGGGAACTTCACACCCTTGTCCGCTGCGCAAAGCGGGGTGCGTCTTGACGGGGAGGTGCGTGATTTTGCGACGGTGAAAAGCGGAGATGAGGAACGCATTTTGGTGGTGCGGAATAATGCGGGGATGGTGGTTTTGGAGTAGAGAAAATCTGATTTAAATTATTTGCGTTATCTTTGTATAAATCAAGAATAGGCTTTACAAATATTAAAATCAGAAAAAATGAGTAGTATGGGGTCAAGAGCGATTAAAGGAACGCGTCTGCAAGAAATTTTGCAGGGAATATCTGATTTAGAAACACCTGTATTGGAATCTTTCTATCAGGAGGTTGCAGATATGGTAGCGAAAAGAAAAGCAAAAGTATTATCGCAAAAAGAGTCTGAACTTTTTCTCGTTATCAATAAGCCTTCTTTACCTCCCGTAAAAAAGAAATTATTCAATGACCTCTATGCGAAGCTACAGGATGAAACTATAACGAAAGATGAAAAAAGCATCTTAGACAAACTTATTATTGTACAAGAACAACAAGGTGTCAAAAGATTGGAGGCATTGATTTCTTTAGCCCAATTAAGAAACACTACCCTACCACAAATAATGAAAGATTTAGGTATTCCCAAAATCACCCCTGATGCAGAAGCATAGACCAAGCAAAAAATTGACAGAGGAAGCGGCAAAGCGAGCAAATTATCGTTGTGAGTACTGCCAAGCGTTAAGCACTTACTCCCCGAGTCCGTTTCACATAGACCACATTACTCCCTATTCATTGGGCGGGATACTTGAAAGTAAAAATGTCGCTTATGCTTGCAGCGGTTGTAACGGTTCTAAATCAAACAGAATGCAATTCGCTGACCCGATAACGGATTTCCCGACTCCGTGCTTTCATCCGAGAATAGACACTTGGGAAAACCATTTTCGGTGGAGTCAAGACACAACTTTAATAATAGGAATAACTCCTATAGGAAGGGCAACTATTGAAGGTTTGAAGTTAAATCGCAAAGAATTATTAAATCTCAGAAGACTGTTAAAAACTGTAGGTTTACATCCGCCTTCATAGGTGTTGTACACGCTTTCTGTTCAATATTTCATCTTCAAATGATTAAAAAACATTTTTTCTACGGACTCATTTTTGCATTATTTTTCTCTTCTTGCCGTAATAAAACAAAAACGGACACGCTGTTCACTTCTCTTTCCCCTCAAAACACCGGTATATCCTTCCGAAACACCCTCATTCCTTCCGAAAAATTCAACATCATTCAGTACCTCTACTACTACAACGGCGGCGGTACGGCAGCGGGCGATGTCAATAACGACGGGCTGCCCGACCTGTATTTCACTTCCAATCAAGCGCCGAATAAACTGTACCTCAACGAAGGAAATTTTAAATTTAAAGACATTACCGAAAGCGCGGAGGTCGCGGGGCATTACGGCGAAAAAGCGTGGAATACCGGCGTTAGTATGATTGACGTGAACGGCGACGGTTGGTTGGATATTTATGTCTGTGAGGTAGGTCGCTACAAACACATCAACGGACGCAATCGACTGTACATCAACGACGGTACGCCCGAGGTGCATTTTACCGAACGGGCGGCGGAATACGGTTTGGATTTTGTCGGTTTCGGGCAGCAGGCAGTGTGGTTAGATTACGATGCGGACGGCGATGCGGATGTTTATCTGCTCAATCATTCCGTGCATTCCGCCGAAAACTACGCGCCGAGCAAAGTGCGCTACAAACGCAGCGGGCTGACGGGCGACCGGCTGCTGCGCAACGACGGCGGCACGTTTACGGATGTGAGTAAAGAAGCGGGAATTTTCGGCAGTAAAATCGGTTTCGGTCTCGGCGCGGCGGTCAGCGACCTGAACGGCGACGGCTGTCCGGATATTTACGTTGCCAACGATTTTCACGAAAACGATTACATCTATTACAACAACTGCGACGGCACTTTTCGGGAAGACATCGAGGGCAGCGCAGGGCACACCGGCACTTTCGCAATGGGCACGGACATCGCAGACCTCAACAACGACGGGCTGCCCGACCTGATGACACTCGACATGAAACCCGCCGATGAGACCGTATTGAAGTCTTCCGTCGGCAACGACCCTTACAATATTTACGAGTACAAAATTCGCTACGGCTACCACTATCAATACTCGCGGAATATGCTGCAGCTCAATCGCGGTGCGACGGCGGACAGCACGGCGACTTTCAGCGAAATCGGACAATTTGCGGGCGTAGATGCGACGGATTGGTCGTGGAGTACACTGTTGGCGGACTTTGATTTGGATGGGCAAAAGGACATTTTTATCACGAACGGCATTGCCCGGCGACCGAATGATTTGGATTACTTGAAATATATTTCGGACAAAGCCATTCAGAAAAATGCGGATGATTTGGCTTTGACGCAGCAGATGCCGACGGGCGAAACGGAAAACAAAGCCTTTCGCGGCGCGGCGGATTTGGTTTTTGCGGATGTATCGGCGGATTGGGGTTTGAATTTCAAAGGCTCTTCGCAGGGCGCGGCTTACGCGGATTTTGACGGTGACGGTGACTTGGATTTGGCGGTGAATAATTTGAATGCGCCCGCCGGAATTTATCGCAATAATGCCGCAGAAAACGGCGCAAATTTCATCAAAATCATTCTGCCGAAAGACAAAACTTTGGGAGCGAAAATTAAAGTCCGCACGGCAAACGGCGAGCAAGTGCAGGAAATTTATCCCGTGCGCGGTTGGCAGTCTGCCTCGACAACGGAAGCAGTTTTTGGCTTAGGAAAAGACAGTTTGGTTCAGGAAATTATCGTTGATTTCGGACAAGGTGATCTGCGAAAAAAGAAAAATTTGTCTGCGGGAAAAACGGTGACTTTTACGGGTGAAGAAGAGCGCTATTTTCCGCAGGAAAAAAATGCGGAAACGATTTTCACACTGCGCGAAAATGCCTTTTCTACTTACACGCACCGCGCCGCGAAATCGGGAGATTTTAATCGGGAAAAATTGATTCCGCACCAAATTTCGGAAGCGGGACTCGCCGTTGCCAAAGCCGATACAGACGGCGACGGCAGAGAAGATATTTTCTTAGACGGGGACTTTTGGCTACAGGATGTGCAGGGAAATTTTACCCGGAAAAAATTCTTTGATTTGCAGGGTCGTATCACGACAATTTCGGATGCGGTATTCTTCGATGCGGATGCGGACGGCGATGCGGATTTGTACTTGGCAATCGGCGGAGCGAGTGACAAAATCAGCAGTCCGCGCTATCAGGATTTACTGTTTTTTAATGACGGCAAAGGCAATTTTACGGAGCAAAATTTGCCGGACTTGAAGACGAATGCAGCTTGTGTCACGGTGGGAGATTTTGACAGTGACGGCGATGCGGACTTATTTATCGGCGGGCGCAGTGTGCCGGGCAGCTACGGTATTTCGCCGCTGTCGTATTGGCTGGAAAATGACGGCACGGGAAATTTTACTAAAAACTTAATGCCCGACGCCGGTAAAATCGGTATGGTCACCGATGCAATTTTTGTATCGCAAACGCAAGAATTAGTAGTCGTCGGAACGTGGATGCCGGTGCGCATTTTTTCTTTTGAAAATAATAAAATTACCGAAAGAAAAATCGAAAGATACGGGTGGTGGAACACGGTCGCGGCGGCGGATTTAGACGGTGATAATCAACCGGAATTATTGCTCGGCAACGCGGGAAAAAACCTCGACCTGCGGGC
Source organism: Saprospiraceae bacterium (assembly GCA_020629965.1). GTDB lineage: Bacteria > Bacteroidota > Bacteroidia > Chitinophagales > Saprospiraceae > JAHDCG01. Next base: position 102,893 of record JAHDCG010000001.1, read on the forward strand.
TTCGGAAAGCGAACCCGTCGAGCTGTATATCAAAGATTTTGACAATAACGGCACGACCGACCCGATTTTGACTTACTACAAACAGGGGCGCAAATACACCTACGCCGGCAAGGATGAGTTGGTGCAGCAAATGACGGTTTTGAAAAAGAAATATCCGGAGTATCGGGACTTTGCCCGCGCCGATTTTGCGGAGATTTTCGCCGATTTCGGAGTCGATAAAATGCAGCCGCTGCGGGTGACCGGTTTTGCGTCTTTGGTCTGTGATTTAGACGGAAATTGTCGAGAAATGCCCGCCGAGGTGCAGTATTCCGCCGTTTCCGCTTTCACCGTTGCCGACTTCGATGCCGACGGCAAGACGGACATTTTGACCGCCGGAAATTTTTACGCGAACACGCCCGCCCTCGGTCGCTCGGATGCGGATTTCGGTAACTTTTTGCGGGGTAACGGGGAAGGCAATTTTACGGTAACGGACAGCGGATTCAGAGTTTTCGGGGAGGTTAAAAGGATGCTGCATTTGCCCGCGCAAAAGCAAGTCGTGGTCTTTCGGCGCGGGGATGCGGGGGTGGTTTTTGGATATTGAAAATCTGAACTATTCCGGGATTCGAAAGGTTTGGCAAAATTTACTCACAGGGTGACTCAAAGTCACCTTTTGAGTAAATTTTGCCAAACCGGTTCTCAAAGAAAACAAAAATCATTCTTCATGAAAAAAATCTCACTCCTTCTCACGCTCGCCTTTCTGACTTTCCGCGTTCAAGCCCAAAATTATTGGAAAATTACCGGCACAACCGAAATCTCCTTCGACCTCGAAAACCAAACCGAAACCTACACCGACAACCTCGAAATGTCGGGCAGAAAAGCGTCCGGCATCATCACTTACAGCATCGACACGGTGCGGCGCGTGAAAATATCGCGCGAGATTATTTTCCCGCAACTGCATCCCTATATCACCGAAACCGATGAATGGTGGCGCGTTTTTCGGGCTTACGAACGCGGGATTTACGAGGACGATTTTTCGCCCGTTTTACTGATTGACAGTCTGAAATTTGCGCCGGGCAAACTGAAAGCTGCACGCATCGACGGCTTTTTAGAGTTTGAGTTCGAGACCTCTAAATCGGGTCTCAGCCTGACCCGAAAGTTTTATCCGGCAGCCGTTGACCCTGTATTTTTTGAAACTTGGAATTTAAAAAACGAGACCGATAAACCGCTTACTATCCAAGCGGGTAAACTCTTTCGGCGGCGCGATAATTTCAGTCCGGACGGTACGATTATTCGCACGGTGGTAAAAAACGACTTCGACGCGCCCGAAAAATTTACCCTCGCTCCGGGCGATGAATTTAGTTTCAATTTAGAATTTTCGGCAATGACCGACGATATGTTTATGGGCAAAAAATCGGTCGATTACGCGGCGCAGCGCAGCGATTTTCTGCAAAAGGTTTCCGAAAATTTAATCTTGGAAACGCCGAACGAAACGCTGAACACCTTTTTCAACTTCGCGAAAATTCGCGCCTCCGAGTCTATTTTCGACTCAAAATTAGGGCTAATTCATTCGCCCGGCGGCGGCAGATATTACGTCGGCATTTGGGCAAACGACCAAGCGGAGTACGTCAGCCCGTTTTTTCCGTATCTCGGCTATGATTTGGGCAATGAGTCAGCGATAAATTGCTACCGCGCCTTCGCCAAAGAGATAAATCCGGAGTATAAACCTATGCGCTATGCTTTTGAATTGGAGGGCATTCCGCCGCCGTTTTATTTGGACAGGGGCGACGCGGCGATGATTGCCTACGGGGCGGCGCAGTTTGTTTTGACTTACGGAAAAGAGGAAACGACGCGGGAATTTTACCCGCTCATCGAGTGGTGTTTGGAGTACTGTCGGCGGCAATTAAACGCGGCGGGTGTCGTCAAATCCGAGTCCGACGAAATGGAAGGTCGCATCGAAACCGGCGACGCTAACCTCTCGACTTCCGCGCTGTACTACGGTGCACTCAACCTTGCGGCAGACCTGACCGCGACTTTAAAAATGCCGCAACAACAAACGGAAACCTACCGCAAGCAGGCTGAAGAATTAGCCGCAAACATCGAAAAATATTTCGGGGCGACGATAGAAGGTCTGCCGACTTACAAGTATTACGCGGAACACGACAAGCTGCGGCATTGGATTTGTCTGCCTTTGGTGGTAGGCATCGACTCCCGAAAAGACGCGACCGTCGAAGCACTTTTTGACCGGCTGTGGACGGAAAACGGCGTGCACGTCGAGAAAAATTCCGATAACCCGGCAATTTCCGAAATATTTTGGGACAGAGGAACGCTGTATGCCCTGCGCGGCACTTTTCTCGCCGGTGCGACCGAAAAATCGCTCGAAAAGCTCATCGAATATTCCGAAAAACGCTTGCTCGGCGACCGCGTGCCTTATGCCGTCGAGGCCTACCCGGAGGGCAATATGGCGCACCTTTCGGCGGAAAGCGGTTTGTATTGCCGCATTTTTACGGAAGGCATGTTCGGCATCGTGCCGACGGGTTTACGCAGTTTTGAATTAACACCGCGCCTGCCGGCAGAATGGGCGGAGATGAATTTGCGCAACATCCAAGCCTTCGGAAACAGTTTTGATATTGAAGTGACGCGACACGACGGGGAATTATTTTTAAAAATAAAAGACAGTAAAAACGGCAAGTTTATTTTCAACAATTCTTTCAAAAAAGGAGGAACGGTAAAAATCGAATTACCGTAAGAGACGCGCCCGTTCGCCGTCCACCGTAAAACCGTCCACCGTCCAAACAACTTTAACGCAACCTTACCAACCTCAAATCCGGAAACCCGCTATTTTTGCGGCGTTCTCAAGGCAGACCGTATCGCTTCGGTACAGCTTTTGTCTTAGTCAAAGAACGAGTCAAATTATAAAATTTCTGAACATGAACACAGTGAAATACAACTTCCTCTTTTTACCTTTTCTCCTTTTCGGTCTTTTCCAAAATAACGAAATCGCCGTCGAAGATAACGCCACCGTTTTGACTTTAACGGTCGATAAAAAAACCGCCGCGCCCGGCGAGACGGTTTGCTTGGACGTGGTCTCTCCCGATTTCAATCAAATCGTGTCGATGCAGTACACCATGAAATGGGATAAAAGCGTCTTGCAATACAAAAACGTACAAAATTTTCAGGTGCCGGCGATGACGGCGGCTAACTTCGGCGAACGCATCGTTGACGAAGGAAAATTGACCTTCAGTTGGTTCGATCCGAGTGTGCGCGGCATTTCGCTCAAGCCCGGTACTTCCGTTTATCAGGTTTGTTTCGACGTTATCGGCAAGAGCGGCGCAAAGGGTTTTGTGCAATTTACCGACTACCCGACGGTCACGGAAATCATGCAAACCGACGGTACGTTTTTGGATTTGAACTGGACGAGCGGAAAGGTGACGGTGAAGTAAAGGAAGTGTAAATTTTCGACAAGTCGGCAAAAAAAATACGGATTTTTTCTCTCGATTTCCGATTATCGTGTACCTTGTTTACTGAAATGACTTGTGGTAAAATCGAACAATCCTTCATTTTATTCCTAATGACAAAACCGACCGAACAAGAACGAGTATCAGAGTTGCAAAGCTACGCAATTATGGATACGCCCGCCGAGCAAATTTTCGACAACATCGCAAAAATGGCAGCTTTAGTGTGTCAATGCCCTTACGCGCAAATAAATTTTATCGACGACAAACGCTACCAACCCAAAGCGGTGTACGGCGGAGATGCCGTAGAGTTTGTGCGCGGAGAAACCATTTGCGAGTACACTTTCGAGCAACGAGAACTGACCGTCTCTCCCGATTTGAGTCAAGACGAACGATTTAAAAATCACCCGATGGTCTGCGGCGGACCGCAGTTGCGCTTCTACGTCGGGCTGCCGCTTATCAGCACTTCGGGTAATGCTTTGGGGACTTTGTGCGTGTTTGATACCGAAACCAAAGAACTCAGTGAAGCGCAAACGGACGGTCTGAAAATACTGACGCAGCAAATTGCTAATCTGCTCGACCGACGACGCGAAAAGAACGAAATTGAAAAATTGAACGAAAAACTGACGGCTTCTTACAAAGATTTGGAGGCCTTCAGTTATACGGTTTCGCACGACCTCAAAGCACCCTTAAACACGGTCAGTAATTTTGTCGATGTTATTACGGAAGACTACGGCAGTAGTTTTGACGGGGAATTACGGCAACATTTGGAGCGCATCAAATCCTCGGTTTTACGCATGAACGACATGGTGCGCAATCTGCTGAAGTTGTCCAACAGCCTGCGCCATGAAATTGAACGCGAAACGGTAGATGTCACGAAAATTTTGCAAAATGCGGCAAAAGATTACGCGGAAACCAACGCCGTCATAGAAATCGCAGCAGGATTGAAAACCTACGCCGACCCCGTTTTGACCGCCGCCGTTTTCAAAAATCTGCTCGAAAATGCCGTCAAATACAGTCGAGCCGCCGACCGTCCGCACATCCAAATATACGCCGCCGAGCGAAACGGAAAAAAATATATTGCGGTCAGCGACAACGGTATCGGCTTCGATGCGGCGCACGCGAGTCATATTTGGCAACCTTTTCACCGGCTGAATCCGAAAAGCGCATATTCGGGCAGCGGTATCGGTTTGTCTATTGTCAAAAAAGCAATCGACCGCCACGAAGGCGATATTTTCTTTGAAAGTGCGCCGGGAGAAGGGGCGACTTTTTTTGTGAGGTTTTGAGTCGATTAATTATAAATTCAGCAACGCCCGCCGCAACAAATTCAAAGCCCGCACCGAGGCATACTCGATATTTTTCAAGCGGTCTTTGCCGATGGTAATTTTCTCCGCAACCGTACCCGCCGGCCCCGCGACCGACATCCAGACCGTTCCCACGGGTTTTTCTTCCGAGCCGCCGCCGGGGCCCATAATGCCCGAAATCGACAAAGCCATATCCGCACCGATAATCTTGCGCGCGCCTTCCGACATTTCTCGGACGACGGCTTCGCTGACCGCGCCGTCGGCTTGCAGCGTCTCTGCTTTTACTCCGAGTTGCCGCATTTTCATTTCATTGGAATAAGAAACAAAACTACCCAAAAAATACGCGGAACTACCCGGCACAGTTGTGATTTTATGCGCAATGTAACCGCCCGTACAGCTTTCCGCAAGGGTCAGCGTCAGTCCTTTTTCTTTCAGTATTTCGCCGATTTTCCCTTCCAAAGTTTCTCTTTCTTCTCCGAAAAGTAAATCGGGCAGCAGGTCGCACAGTTCCTTTTTCTTGGCATCCAACAGCAACTCCAAGTCCTCCTGCGTGCCGCCGCGACCCGTCAGGCGCAGGCGCACCGCCCCGAGACCGGGCAGGTAGGCAATTTTGACATTTTCGGGCAAAGCGGCTTCAAATTTTTCGATGCGCTGCGCAATGCGCGACTCGCCCTCGCCGACCGTGAGCAGCGTGCGGTGTCCGATGGCTGCGCCGGGAAAAACGGTTTTCAACTTCGGCAGCACCTCGTTTTCCATCAGATATTTCATTTCGTAAGGCACACCCGGCATCGAAACATAGACCTTGCCGTTTTCTTGAAACCACATGCCCGGCGCGGTGCCCATCCGGTTGGTGAGTATCTCGGCATTTTGCGGCATAAAGCATTGAGCGCGGTGCGCATCGGTCGTCGGTCTGCCCCACTTCGCAAACATTTTCGTGATGCGCTCCCACGTCGGCTCGTGAAAAACCATGCCTGTATCGAAATGCTCCGCAATGACTTTTTTGGTAATGTCGTCTTTCGTCGGTCCCAATCCGCCGGTAATCAGTATCACATCCGCATTTTTTTCGGCGTGCCGCAGTCCGTTTAAGATGCTGTCGCGGTCGTCGCTGAGCGAAGAAATTTCGACTACTTCCGCGCCTTGTAAATTGAGTTGCTGCCCCATCCACGCGGAGTTGGTGTCGATGATTTGACCGATGAGAATTTCGTCGCCGATGGTGAGGAGGTGTACTTTCATATTTTGTGAGACGTTAGATTTTAGATTTTAGACTGCTCCGCACTTCAGACTGCTTTTTGCACAGCATAATTATTTGACTTTGGTGGCCTTTTTCCGTTTTAAAATAATTTTTGAGACGCCCGCATTCTTTAAAACCGACCTTTCGGTACAGTGTCAATGCCGAGATATTATTTGCCATGACGCCGAGTTCGATTTGCTCCAAACCGGGCTGAGAAAAAGCGGCTTCGATAACTGCATCGATTAACTTTCTGCCGACACCCCGCCCGCTGTAATCCGCATTGACGTACATCGAAATAATGCTTCCGTGATGCCGACAGCGGCGTCTTTCCTGTCTGACAAATCCGCATATTCCGACACACTTTTTGCCGTCAAAAACACCGAAAAGAAAATTTTCAGAGTCCGGCTGTGACAAATACGGGTCAAAAAATAAAACAGCCTTTGTCTTTTCTTCCGCGTATTCCGTACCAAAACTTTCGGGATGATTTTTCAAACACTCCAAGCGAACGCGGCGGTAATCGGTTTTATCTCTTTCGGTGAGGCGACGAATTGAAATCATAATTCAGCGTTTTAATCAGCAAACAAACACCCCAACTCACCGACGGTTTGTCAGTCTGCTTTTTTTCGCTAATATTGTAAAAATATAAATCAACACAACCATGAAAATCATCGTCCCGCTGCTGTTCGTTTTACTTTTTCTGCTGCCGAAAAAAGTGTCGGAGGCTTGTGTTTCTTTTGATAATTCGCTTTATACTTATTCTTTTTTGGATTCCAAAATCGTTGCCGAAGACTCGGAATACGCGCCTTATTTTTTGAATTTTTCGGAAATGTATGACTATTACCAAGAAGTGCAAGAAGCGAAAAAAACGGAAAATCTAGAGGAATGGAGACTGAAAACTTGTGATTATGCGGACTTAACGGAAATCGAAGCGGTCATTTATCAAGGTTCGGAAACGGAATTGTTGCGCTTAAAAAATGCGGTGAAAGCAAAAAATCCGGTGCCGGGCGGGCGACTGCGTGATAACGGTTTTGCGAAATATTTAATGAGCAACGGCTGCGAAGAAACGCTCGATTATCTCGTTTTTGCGAAGCAAACCGAACCGCACGTCACCGCCGTAAATGCCTGGGGCGACACCAAACGCGACTATGCGGCGATGAAAGATTTGCAACAGGAAGGAAGAAAACGTTTTCGCAAAACGGGTTCGCATTTTTTGAAATTGCGCTATGCTTACCAACTGATGCGCTTGGCGCACTACCGCAAGGATTACATCGGCGTTTTGGCATTGCACGAAGATTTGATGCCGAAAATTGACGAGGTTTTGGTCGATGAATTGCGCAGCCTGATGTATTGGTGGATTTTGGGGCACAAGGCGGGCGCGCTGATGGCTCTGAATCAAAAAGCGGAAGCCAATTATTTGTATTCACGCATTTTTGCAAAATGTCCGAGTAAACGGGAAAGTGCGTTTCGGAGTTTTTCCGTAAAAAATCGGGAAGAGTGGGAAGCCGTTTTGAAGCTCTGTCGCAGTGACCGAGAACGCTCGGTTATCTATGCGCTGCGTGCGAATGCGGCGGACAGCCGGGCGATTTACGACATGGAAGTCATTTACGATTTGTACCCCGAAAGTCCGCATTTGGAAGTGCTGCTGGTCAAAGAAATCGAAGAACTGGAGCAGGATTTATTGGGTTTGGATTGGAATAAAAAGAAAAAGCAAAACAAGCGCAACTACAAAATACCGCGCGCCGAGGCGGGAGATTATGTGATTGAACTACAGAAATTTGCCCGCCGGCTGCGCTTGGAAGGCAAAGTCGCGCGGCCGTCGCTGTGGTACATTGCCGAAGGCTATTTAGAGTTTTTAGCGGGCGATTTATACGCCGCCGCCAAGACTTTTGACGAGGTGCGCCCGACGGTTGAAGAAATAGATTTACAACTGCAACTGGCGTCTTTTGAATTGGCTTTAAAAATTGCGGCCTTTGAAACACCCGACGATGAGACGGAAAGAGCCGCTTACGAAATTATAAAAAGTAACGATTTATACGAGACAAATAAGAGTTTTCCGAACTACCTGCGCGACCGCCTGACGCTTTTGTATCAGGAAAACAAACGCCCCGGTAAAGCCTTTCGTACGCAGTACGATTTGAAAGATTTGCGCGCCAATCCGCAGGAAGACATCATCGACGACCTGCTGAAAATCGCCCAAAAGCCCGACCGCAATCCTTTGGAACGCCTCTACATTCGCACCAAAGACGACGACCTCATCACCGACGACCTGTGGGACATGAAAGCGGTGCTGGCGATGCAGGAATTTCAGTTAGAGGCAGCACTTTTGGCTTTGAAAAAAATACCGCGCACGGAGTGGGATAAATTCGGGCGGTTCGATGCTTTTCGCCCGACCATAAACGACTGCCAAAGTTGTGCGCACAGCAAAGACAGTATCGACCTTTTTAATCGCGGTACGCTGATACAGGAAATTTTGGATTTGGAATATCAAGCCCGTGCCGAAATTCAAAAAGCACCGATATCTTATTTTAAAATCGGAGTCGCGTTGTACAACACGACTTACTTCGGGCACTCGTGGCGGGCGCGGGATTACTACCGCAGCGGTGCCGTTTGGTATCAATTAAAACGCGCAAAAGATAACGTTTTCCCCGTCGCGCGTAAAGGTTTTCCGTTCGGCAATAAAGAACTAATCGACGTAGCGCGGGCAAAATATTACTTCGAAAAATGCCGAATCCTGACCGAAAATCCGGAACTCGCCGCCCAAGCCACCTACATGGCAGCCAAATGCGAACTCATCGAATATTACCAAAGCGAAATGTATAAACCGGCAAAATGCGCAAACTGCATTCCCGAGGTACCGGAGGAATATACCGAAGAATATCAACGCCTGAAGGAGCAATACGGAGAGACAAAATTTTACGCAAGAATAATTGAAGAATGTGCTTTTTTTGCGGCTTACGCCCGAAGGTAGTTGAGAGTGAAGAGTAGCGAGTGAAGAATAGCGCCGCAAAAGGCTCCCAAAAGCCCAAGCAAGCACAGCCCGTCCACCGTCCACCGTAAAACCGTCCACCGTCCACCGTTTCAGCACAGCCCGTCCACCGTCCACCGTAAAACCGTCCACCGTATCAATACTTCACACAGACATTTTTGGCTTCGGTAAAAAAGCGCAATGCTTCCAAACCGCCTTCGCGCCCGACACCCGAATTTTTCACTCCGCCGAAAGGCGTGCGCAAATCGCGCAGCATCCAGCAGTTGACCCACACGATGCCCGATTGTAGTTTTTCGGCGACGCGGTGTGCGCGGGAAATATCCTGCGTCCAGACCGTCGCCGCCAGACCGTAGTCGATGTCATTGGCGAGTGCAATCGCTTCTTCTTCCGTGTCGAAAGGCTGCAAAGTCACCACCGGTCCGAAAATTTCCTCCTGGTTGGTGCGGCAGTTATTGGATAAACCCTCGATAACCGCAGGACGCAAAAACGCGCCGCCTTCGTACTCGCCCGGCACCTCGACCTCCGTGCCGCCGCAAAGAATCGTACCGCCTTCGACCTCCGCGAGCTGCAGATAGCTTTGCACTTTTTCTTTGTGTGCCTGCGAAGATAATGCGCCCAAATCCGTGACGGCGGAGAAAGGGTCGCCGACTTTCAAAAATTGTGTGCGCTTCACAAATTCATCGCGGAATTTTTCGTAAATCGACCGCTCGATGTAGATGCGCGAACCGCAAAGACAGATTTGTCCGTTATTGGAAAAAGAAGATTTGAGCGTCGTGACCATGGTTTTTTCAAAATCACAATCCGCAAAAATCAAGTTCGGATTTTTGCCGCCCAACTCCAAAGAGAGCTTTTTAAACATCGGTGCCGCCGTCGCCGCAATGCGTTTGCCCGTCGAGGTGCCGCCCGTAAAAGAAACCGCTTTAATTTTCGGATGCTCGACGATGGCCTGTCCCGCTTTTTGTCCGTAGCCGTGCACGATGTTGAGTACACCCGCCGGCAGTCCGGCTTCCATGCAGGCTTTGGACAGCAGATAGGCGGTCATCGGGGTAACTTCCGAAGGCTTGGCGACGACGCAGTTGCCGGTGGCGAGCGCGGGAGCAATTTTCCAAGAGAAAAGATAGAGCGGTAAATTCCACGGCGAAATGCAACCGACCACGCCGACGGGTTGCCGCAAAGTAAAGTTTATCGCCTCCCCCGGTACGTGGTGCGACTCCGAACTAAAGTGCGTAATTGCCGTTGCAAAAAACCGAAAATTCGCCTGACTGCGCGGAATATCGACGGTACTCGCCAACGAAAACGGCTTGCCGCTGTCGATACTTTCGGCGCGGGCGAGCGGCTCGGTGTATTGCTCGATGATGTCTGCCAAGCGACTCAAAATACGGTAGCGTTTTTCGGTCGTCATGCCCGACCAAAGCGGAAAAGCACGCTCGGCGGCTTCGTAGGCTTTTTGCACATCGCTCGCCTCGGAGTCGGGAATGTGCGCATAGACCTTGCCCGTAGCGGGGTTGACATTGTCGAAATAAGCACCCGAGTCGGCGGGTACGAGTTTGCCGTCGATGTAATTTTTGATGTATTTATCCGGAGAAAGCATAGAAAGTAGTGTAGGAGCAAGAAGTCAAATACCTTGAAACTTCCGCCTGTGGTTAATCGTACCGTATCGCAAAAGTTAGTTTAAGTTTTTAGTTGTTTAGCTGTGAGGCTTGTTCTAAACGCCTAAACCTACTAAACTCTTAAACAAGAAAAATTCAAAAGAATTTTTCTTATACGGTTATTCGTTTTATGTTCCAAAAATATGTAATACTTTGAGAAGCGGGCATTTTAAAGGAAAGAATAATAATTTTTTATTTTTTTTCTTGAAAAGTTTGCACAGTAAAAAAAATACCCTCATATTTGCACCCGCTTTGGAAGCATAGCGACTTTTTACAGAAAAGGGCAATTAGCTCAGTTGGTTCAGAGCACCTCGTTTACACCGAGGGGGTCGGAGGTTCGAATCCTTCATTGCCCACAAATTAAGCCTTCCGAAATTGATTTTTCGGAAGGCTTTTTTCGTTTTTGGACGAGATTACAGGATTTTTTTAAGACAGGATTTGAGGATTTTTTGGATTTTTTCCGATGTTCCGGAGAGACGCGTTTTCCCGCGTCTTTACAAAAGCCTTCTACTGAATTTTATCGTATTTGTGCAGTAAAAAAGCCGAGAAAACTTTGAGTCTTCTCGGCTTTTTCCGTTGACGGATAACTATTTAGGTGTCTGACGCTACCCTTGATGAAAAGCGAAAATATTGCAGATAAAATCCGGGGTTTAAAAAAAAAAGCGTCTGACACCGATGTTAAGTAGGTGACGGTATTTATTTCGGTAAATTTAAGGACAAGATTTTTTCGTATATTTTCTTTAAAAAATCAGTGCATAGCCGTAGCTACGGACTTATTTTTTGGAGGAAATAGGCGGAAAAAGATGTTTTTAAATTACCGAAATAAATGTTGTCACCTACTTAATTATGCCGTATGTTTTAGATGTGTGAATGTTTACGTTTAAAAAAACAGCAAAAATTTATCTCACTATCATCCGCTTTACCGCGCTGTAACCGCCGCTTTCCAAATGATAAAAAAGTAATCCGCTTGCTCCGTTCAGTTCCGTTTTTTGCAGCGTCAAAGTGTTAAAACCCTTGGCGGCGTTCACTTTTCTGCGCAAAATTTCTTTGCCCGCCGCATCAAAGATGCGTAGCGTGACTTCGTCTGCCTGCGGCAGGTTGAAAGTAATTTGCGTTTCGGTCGCAAAGGGATTCGGCGTGTTTTGGTATAAAGCAAAATCGCTTGCAACGCTTTCCGAGAAAGTCAAACCGATATTTTCTACGGAGTAATTACCGCCGTTTTTACGATAAACTTCGCTGCGTAAAATTTCATTATCGACACGCAACGCAGATTTTAAGTCAGTCGCGGTCTTCGTCGTAAAGCGCAGTGCAAAACTCAAATTTTCCTTTTGCCCCGTCGCATTTTCAAAACTCAAAGCAATCTTACCCGCCGCTTTTTGTGTTACATTAAATGCGGACAATTCAATGCCGTTTTCCGCGATGACTTCCGTTAGTTCCAGTTTTTCCGCAGCGAAATTTAAACTCATTTGCAAACCCGCAATGTCCGCTAAATCCGCTTTTGAAAAATGTACAACCGCACTTTCACCCGCCGCCAAACTTTGATTTTTTAAATCAAAAATAAAGTCCGCCTCACTTCTCTCTCCCGTTTCATCGCCCGAAAAATTCAAGCCGTTGACCGAGTTATTGAGGTCGCCGATTTTTACGGCAACGAAGTCGATTGCCGCGTCTTCCGTCAGATTATTGACGTTCGCAAACTCGGGGAAACCCGTTTCCCACGGGTTATCGGGGTTCGGAAATTCGTAAGCCGCATCCACAAAACGCCAAGAGGTATTGCTTTGAAAAGTCTCGTCAATGCCCAAGACCAAACGACGCAAAGCCACGACGTCGGCGGTCGTAATCGTCGTGCTGTTGTTGATGTCCGCCGCAATGCGCTTGTACGGTGAGTCCAAAATTTGCAGTCCTAAAATGTGCTGCTTGATAAGCACCACGTCCAAAGTCGAAATACCGTTCAGCGGATTGATGTCTTTTTCGGGCACCAGAGTATAGTCGCCGCCCTCGTTGACGTCGATGCTGTAATAGCCCTCCTCGTCGGTCATCGACATGGCATCATCATTGACCGCAATCTCCGTGTCCGCCACATCTTCTGCGATTTCGGTGCGCACGTAGCCGCTGATGTTACGCATATTTCCGCAATCCGCCATCGTATTCTGCACCTGCAAAGTCACTTGACAGACGTCGGTATTCATGCCCTCGTCGGTGACGTGCATCAAGACGGTATTATTGCCGAGGTCGTCGCAGGTAAAGATTTGCAAGGAATCAAACGGATTGGGCGTGTAGGAAAAAAGCAGGTCTTCGGGTGCGGTGCAATTATCAAAACTGCCCGCATCGAAGTTGCGCACATTGTATTCAATCATGCCCGTTTCCATCAGCACAACGACCAAAGTATCGAAGCAATAAGGCGTCGGTGCTTTGTTGTCCTGTACCTGCAAAATGTAATCGCAGTTTGAAGAATTTCCGCAGCCGTCGTCGGCAAAAAGGAAGACTTCGTAAAAGCCGGGCAGCAAATCTTCGTAAGGTCCGAAACCCTGACTGCTCATCAAAACATTGTCGCTGTCGTCGGTCGGAATGCGCTGTAAGGTCGAAGAGAGTTGCAAATTCGGACTACAATCCATCAGCGTATCGGGGCCGAAAACGAAAATCGTGGTGTCGCAATTCGGGTTGATAATTTTTACAAAAGGATTGGGCGGACAAACCAAAACCGGCGGCTCGTCGTCGCTGACGGTAATGCTCTGCACATCGGAAAAAATGCCGCCCGCCGCCGGATTGTCGGGGTCGTAAGTACACCAATTGATGACCGTCCAGGTGCGTTGTATGGTCAGGCAGGCACCGTCGGTATCGAAGGTTTCGTCGTTGCGCGAAATTGCAATTTGCGAACAAGGTACGTCATCGACTATCGGAAATTGAAAACCGACGGGCAGGCTGTCGGGTGCCAAACTTTCCAAACTCGTGCCGCAGACCGCCAAGTCAAAATCATCGGGAAATTCGATGTCCGCAGCGGTCAGAAAGTTATTATTTTCAAGCGTAATCGTCTGCGTACAAGTCGCCGTATTGCCGCTCGCATCGGTAATCGTGTAGGTGCGCGTGACAATGCCCGTGCCGCAACTGTTGATATTTTCGACGGTCGTTTGCTGCGTCGGCATTACGCCGCAGGTCTCGGTGATGGTCGGTATGGTGAAAAAATCCTCGAAGTTTTCGGTGCAGTCGATGGTGATGTCATTGGGAGCACACATCAGCTCGGGCGCGGTGTTGTCGGTTACGTTGACCTGCACTTCGCAGGTGTTACTGTTGCCGAAAGCGTCGGTGACTTGTACGTCGATAATTACGGTTGTATTCGCATCCGCACAGTCGAACACGACGGTCGGTGTGAAGGGCAAAGCATCGCGGCTGACCGTAAAGTCGATGCCCGTGCAACCGTCAAAAGAGCCGTCGTCAAATTCTTCGGCGGCGACTTCGGCGGTGCCGCTCGGGTTTAAGGTTATCGCGGTAATTTCATCGCAAACTGCGGTCGGAGTCGCGCCGTCGGTAACGGTCAGGGCGGTGGTACAGTCGGCAAAATTTCCGCATTCGTCCGTCGCGGTGTAGTTTAAAAAAGTGTTACCAATTTGTAAGTTGCTGATGACATTATCGGTGATAATGCCGCCCGGCGAAAAGATTTGTGAAGTCGTCGTGCCGCAGGCATCGGAAATTTGCGCCGCCGGCAAAACGAAAGTTGCCGTGCAATCTTCGCCCGAGGTGCTGACCGAGATTGCATCCGGGCAAACGATAGTAGGCGCGGTAATATCTTGTATTTTAATGACCTGCTCCGCCAAAATGGTATTGGTCGGCGTTGAAGAATTATTACACCAATCCATCACCGTCCAAGAGCGCACGATTTTGAAGCTGTTGCCGCAGGTTTCGATGACGTTATCAGTGAAAAAAGAGTTGAAATTACAGACGTTGTTATTCACAATCGGCACGCCGTTGAGCAGCGGCCGGCCGGTGACGCTCGGGTTGGTATTCGGCACGGTGCCGCAGTCGAACACCGCGTCGGTCGGAAAGGTCACGTCGATTAAATCCGCGCGTTCGATTTCGATGATTTGTGTGCAGTTAGCGGCGGTTTGGTTGCCGTTATTGTCAAATGCGGTGTAGATGCGTTCGATGCGGCGCAGCAAACCGTTGGGGTCGTCGCAGTCAAATTCCGTGGTATTCGAGTCGATTAAAGTCGCACTTTCGGCGCCGTCGCAGTTGTCGGCGGCGGTCGGGGCGGGAATGCTGCCGGCGTTTGTCGTGCATTGAATAACAATCGGCGCAGCGGGGCAGTCGATGACCGGCGCGAGTTTGTCTTCGAGAGTGACGGTTGCTTCGCAAGAGTTGCCGTTACAATTTTCGGTGACGCGCACGGTGAGTTCTTCGTCCGCAAAGGCGTCGGTTACAGGATTGGCAATCGGCGTAAAACCGTCCAAAACTTCTATCGTAAAAATATTAAAACTCTCGTACTCCCCTTCCAAAATCATGTCGGCGGTGAGGAGTGTTTCGCAATTCTGCTGAAAAGAAATTTGTAAATTATCGTTGCAGGACAGCGTGCCGACCGGACCGGTGACATCTACTTCCTGTTGTATGGCTTGAGTCGCGCCGCCCGTTTCCGAGAAATTAAATTCAACGACGTAGCTGCCCGTGCCTAAAGCGGCGGGGTCGAAAACGGTTGCGTTTGCGGTATTTGTCGAGCCGTCGTCATTAAAAATCGTGAAGGTACCGGTGCCGTCCGCGCCGCCGTTATCGGCTTGCAGCGTAACCGCAGGAGAGGTCAGGCAGTAGCCCGCCGCGAGGTCGATAAATGCGGGATTCGGGTAAGCACACGCGCCCGCCGCAAGGGTAGCCGTGAGGACGTCCGTACCGTTGGTAACGGTGAGGCTGTAGCCCAAATTCTCGACGTGTACGCCCATAATGCGATAAACACCCGACCCTGCGAACGACTCCGTAAGCGGGGTGCCGGGTGCTATCGGTGTAGGGGAAGCAGGGGGAGGGAGACTGCTGATGTCGAAAAAACCGTCGGCGGAAACGACTGTCCAGTTTTCGCCGGTCACGGAGGTGACTCTGACGAAGTCGATGAACTGTCCGTTTTCCAAAGTAGTGGCGTTGCCGCCGGAGCCGAGGGGGTTTTCGCGCAGGTTGCAGGAAAATTCTGTGTCGATGACGGGCATCATTGCACCGGCGAGAGCGACCGGTGTCGCTCCCGCAGTGCCTGAATTATGCAGTGTTGCATAGTCGGTTTTTGAGCTGACCTCGGTGTGCAGCGGGGGGAGCGCACACGTATTCGACTCAAAGAAAAAAGAGTGGGTTGTCGTCAAATTGTTCTCAAAAGTATCTGCCGCAGAAAGTTGCGTGCAGGCAAAAACGGCCGCCCCGAAGAGCAGCGAAAAAAGACCGAGCCGCCGGAGGCGGTTTAAATTTTTGATTGTAAGGTTGTGTTTCATGGATATAATTTGTGTTGTTCAAAAGAGAGTCGAATTACGATGTACGAATTACGATGTACGAGGGGGCAGTCGCTTCGGGTGTCGGTTAATTATTTGACTGCCGTATTTTTTTATAAAAATGTAACTGCTTAATCGGTAAAGGCGGGAAAAATGTTTCGTAAAGTGCGAGTCGTCTGAAAACTTTGTAAACGACTGATTCTACGAAAACTTAAATATTATTTTTTTCGCAAATTTATAGCTTTTCCTTTCTTGTTCCAATCAAAACATTAAAACTTTTTTATATACATCAAAAACATGTCCAAAAAAAGTTATATGATTACCCGAAATATGGTATTTTTTGTTAATATTTTTGAGAATGAGCAAAAGCGGCACAGTGCGTGCTTTTAGGAAGGTTCGTTTTTTGCGGAAACGAGGAGACACGATAATTTTTTAACAAATTATCTATCTTTTTGCAGGGTCAAAACGTTACTTGCTATGAGAATGCACCAAACACATTATGCCGTAATCCGGAAGGCTCTGTTTTCTCATTTATGTAAGCAAAAAAAATCATGACTGATACTCAAATCGAAAACCTGCAAGTCTCTAAAATACAAGCTACCGAAGCACATGTGCAGCATCTTTTGGAACAAAAAATTCCGAAAGAAATGGCAAAGATGAAGGAGAAAAGCACCCGCAAAATGCTCAAAGCGGCGCAGCGTTTGGCGGACGAAGTCGAGCTGCCTGCGGATGACCGCTATATTTTGGAACTCGCCGTGGTCTTTACCAATGCAGGCTACTCAGAGTCTTTGCACAATCCTTACTTTCACAGCAGCAAAGTGGCAAAAGCATACATGAGTGCCGAAAAGTTTGCGGAAAAAACCATCGAGCGCGTTAGTCAGTGCCTGAACACCAATCTGCCGGAAGCCAAGCCGCGCGACCTCACCGAGGAGGTTTATCAGGATGTGCGGGCGAGTCTGTACGCCGATAAAAAATATGTCAAAAAGACGCTGCCGAAAATACAGGCGGAAGAACAAATCGAGGCGCGTAATCCGATTAAGTCCGCCGAATGGCTGCGCGAACACCGGGCGGAATTGAAAGAAATTGAATTTAACACCGAGCCGGCGCAGGAATTGTACGAGAAGCGGTTGAAAAAGAATTTGAAAAAAATCAAGAAACTGCGTAAGAAAAAAGAGAAGGGCATTTCTAAATACGAAGCGCCGATTGACAAAAGCAAAAGTGCGCAGGTCATCCTGAAAACCGCGCTGCGCAACCACATCGACCTCACCAATATTGCCGACGGCAAGTCGAATATCATGCTGAGTATCAATGCGATAATTATCACGATTGCCGCACCGTTGCTAACGCGCTACATTGCCGACAACGGTTATTTGATTATTCCGATGACGGTTTTGATTATTACTTGCGTGACTTCGATTATCTTTGCCGCCCTCGCGACCCGACCGATTAAAATGGACGGCGAAACGAACATCGATAAGGTGATGGACAGACCGGGCAGCAACCTTTTCTTTTTCGGTAATTTTTTCAACGTGCCGCTGCTCGACTATCAGCGCGGTATGAAACAGGTTTTGCGTGATACGGAAGTGTTGGAGCGCAGCATTATCAACGATTTGTACTTTCTCGGTCTGGCTTTGGGGAAAAAATTTAACCTGTTGCGCGTCTGCTATTTAGTGTTTATGGTGGGTATTGCCTGCTCGGTTTTGGCTTACGCCTTGACGCTTTATTTTACGGAGTTGAATTGAGAAAAAGGTTGAGTGGTTTGATGCTTGTCAGAGTTGGTTGGGTGGTACTTTTCTCTTTTCCGGATAAAAACTAACGGCGACCTTTGGGTTCTTTTAACCCGAAGGTCGTTTTTTACGAATACTCAAGAAATTATGAATTTAAAAGAATTAGCACAGTCGATTTTGCCGATTGCGGAACGCGCCGGAGCGGCGATTTTAGAAGTTTACGAACGTTCGGAAGGCATCGTTTTTTCCAAAAAAGACGACAACTCTCCCCTCACCGAAGCCGATAAGGCGGCAAACGATGTAATATGCGCGGGTTTGGAAAAACTGCCGCAGCGGTTTCCGATTGTTTCGGAAGAAAACAAAGCGATTGACTATGCGGAGCGCAAAAATTTCACTTACAGTTGGCTCGTCGATCCGCTGGACGGCACGAAAGAATTTATCAAACGCAACGGAGATTTTACCGTCAATATCGCTCTGGTACACGCACAAAGAGTAGTGCTCGGCGTCGTTTATTTGCCCGTGACGGGTGAGATGTATTGGGCGGCGAAGGGCGAAGGAGCTTGGTATATCAAAGACGGAAAGGAAGAAAAACTGTCCGCTTCGGAGTTTAAATTATCCGACAAAAACTTGGGTCTGGTCTGTTCGCGCTCGCATTTGGATCAAGAGACGCAGGACTTTTTGGAAAAATTCGACGAGCCGCAGACGGTTTCGCGCGGCAGCTCACTGAAGTTTTTGCTGTTGGCGCGGGGCGAGGCGCACGTCTATCCGCGCTTGGCCCCGACCATGGAATGGGACACCGGCGCAGCGCAGATTATTTTGGAAGAAGCGGGCGGAAAAGTGATTGATAACAACACCGGCGAGGCACTGCTTTATAACAAAGAAAATTTATTGAACCCGTTTTTTGTGGCTTACGGAAATGTGAATTAGCTTTTTTATACGCTGATTTTTTAAGGTTTGTAAGATTTTCGCTGAGGAATTTTCACGGCGATTTAAAAGTTTATCTTTATGCTTTCAGCGGTAATTATTACGAAGAACGAAGCGGATACGATTGCGAAGGTTTTGCAGCCTTTGCAGTCGTTGACGAATGATATTGTGGTCATCGACAGCAACAGTACGGACGGCACTATCGACATTTGCAAGGCACACGGGGCGCGGGTTATTCAGCAAAAATGGCTGGGTTTTTCGGCGACCAAAAATTTCGGACACACGCAAGCCAAAAATCCGTGGATCCTTTCCCTCGACGCGGATGAAGTCCTCTCCAACGAACTTTTATACGCTCTCAAAAGTCTGCAACCGCAGCGCAAAACGGTCTATGCCCTCGACCGACTGACCGACCTCTACGGCACACCTGTCTATCACAGCGGCTGGTATCCGGATTGGAAAATTCGGGTTTTTCACCGCGACGACGTCCGCTGGGAAGGCGATTTTGTGCACGAAACACTACACGTTCCCTCCGATTTTAAAGTCGCACGGCTCAACGGCAAACTTTTTCACCACTCTTATAAAGACGCTCTCGACCATTTGAATCGCATTGACCGCTACGCAAAATTAGCGGCGGAAGAACTCTACGCACGCGGCAAAAAACCAAACTTCATTAAGTTATACTTGGCTCCCGGTTTTCGTTGGTTTAAAACATATATCTTAAAACGCGGCTTTTTGGACGGAAAGGCGGGCAAGGTAATTGCGCGGCGCGATGCACATTTTGTGAGATTGAAATATCGGCTGCTGGGTGAAATGTGGGGGGAGTAGGTTTTCTTTTCTGTTCTTCCCGTTGTACACTCCCCGGCATTATCATACCATGAGCGGCGAACCGGATTGGGAGATGCCATGCCGTTGGTATTAAAATGTGTAGCTCGGCACTTTCTCCCACCCGGCACTTACGTGCCGGGCTGAAGTGTTTCGTGCCGTTGGCACTTGTTGTAGTGCGCTAACCACTCTGACCTTTCCAACTACTCCAACCTTTTCCAACCTTTACCTTTTGTCGAAAAAAATTATCCGTTTATCGAATTACCGGGTCAAACACACTACTTGGTCTTGCATAGTAGTAGGTTTTACCCTATCTTTGTGTCATGGAATTGAAAAATGAAATAATGAAAAAGAAAACGCAGATGCTGCGGGGCGTACTGGAAATGTGCGTACTCGGCATCATCAGCGAGGGGGAGGTTTACTCTTCCGACATCATCAGCCGCCTGCGGAGTAAAACCGTGTTGGCAGGCATTAAAGAAGGTACGCTGTATCCGCTGTTGACGCGCTTAAAAAATGCGGGCTTGGTGGAATACCTGTGGCGCGAAAGCGAAGAAGGGCCGCCGCGTAAGTATTACCGCATTTCCGAACACGGCAAAGATTTTTTGCACGGAATGCTGATAACCTGGCGCGAACTGAACGGCGTGGTAGAGGAATCTACGACCAATTTCGCAGCGTAACACACCTTTTCACCCTTAATTTTAAAATCAACTGACAATGAACAAAATTTTCAATATCAACCTCGGCGGCTACCCTTTCACCATCGACGAAGACGCCTACCTGCACCTCAAAAAGTATTTGAGTGCCATTCATCGCCATTTTCGCTCTTCGGAGGGTTACATGGAAATTACCTCGGATATCGAGTCCCGTCTCGCGGAATTATTTCGCGAAAGAACGAGCATCGGTGCCATCGTATCGCTCGCTACCGTACAGGAGGCGGTGACGATTATGGGTACACCCGAAGACTTTGGTGCCGACCCGCTGACGGCAGAGGAAGAAACGACTTTTTCTTACGAAAAAACCGCTCCGAAAAACGATTACCGCACGGGCAAACGTTTATTTCGCAACGAGGATGAAAAAATCATCGGCGGGGTGTGCAGCGGTCTCACGGCTTATTTAGGCATGAAAGACCCCGTATGGTTACGCATTATTTTTGCGGTCTTTTTCCTGACCGGCGGTTTGGCTCTTCCGCTGTACCTCATTTTGTGGGCGGTGGTGCCCGCCGCGAAAACCTCCGCCGACCGTTTGGCAATGCGCGGCGAGCCGATTACCGTAGAAAATATCGGCAAAACCATCGAAGAAGAACTGCGTAACGTAGTAGATAAAGCGACGGAAATCGGTGAAGAATTGAGTGAAAAATTCAGCGGCTCGAACGGAAAAAAAAACTTTTAGCGGGCGGTCGTAAAGGGGAAAAGCAGCCGCTGCCGCGCGGATTTCTTTCTTAGATTGGAATGATTTTTTTTTGACAGGATTAACGGGATTATTAGGATTTGCCGATTTGGCTTATCCTGAAAACCCCGTTAATCCTGTCTGCATTTCACAGTGTTTTGCCTACACTTTTACGGACCGGCCTCCTTTTACCTCCGCGAGCGACGGTATTTTATCTTCGTACATCAACTCTTGCAGCGCGGCTACTTCCGAATCGCGTCCTACACCTAAGACGGCAAGAATCTCGCCGCCCTCGGCGTAGTAAGCCAAGAAATTATTTGCCGAAACTTCGCCGTCGATATATACTTCGTCAAAGTTTTCGGCGTGACCGACGTAGCGGAAATTTTTGCCCTGCTGCGCCGACCAAAAGAACGGCACGGCGTGATAACCTACCGCTGCGCCCGCCATGATTTGCCCGACGCAGCGACCCTGATCACAGGCGACTTTCCAGTGTTCGATGCGTACTTTTTTGCCGTGTAAAGGAAATTTTGCGACATCGCCCGCGGCATAAATATCATTCGCCACGCGCAGATTTTCGTCGGTTTCGACGGCACCTTTTTCATCTCGCAAATTTTCGGGCAGCCAATCCGTCGCCGGCGTCACTCCGATGCCGATGACGACCAAATCCGCCGACAGCATTTCGCCCGAATTTAGCTTAACGCTCTTCACTTTATCTTCTCCCAAAATCGCGGCGGCTTTGTCCTGCAAGCGAAATTCGACACCCGCATCCTTATGTAATTTCAAAATATGCTTGCCGATTTCTTCTCCGAAAATTTTAGCAAACGGAATTGCCTCGGGGGTCACGACCGTCACCGCGCAACCGTGTTTTTGCAAAGCCTGCGCCGCTTCCAAACCAATAAAACTACCGCCGATAACGACCGCGTTTTTTGCCGATTTTGCCGCCTCCCGAATGACCTTGCTGTCTGCCCAAGTGCGCAGCGTATGCACACCCGGCAGGTCTGCGCCCTGTACCTCCAAACGTCGCGGAGTGCCGCCGACAGCAACGAGAATTTTGTCGTATTTCAGCGTTTTGCCGTCCGCGAGCGTAACGGTTTTAGCGTCCGCAGCGAGCGATTTTACTTCCGCATTTTGCCGTAAATCTATGTCATACTTTTCGTAAAAATCAGTTTGCAGCAAAGGCATTCCGTCATCGCCGGCGGCACCTTGCAAATAGGCTTTGCTCGCTTTCGTGCGGTCGTAGGGCAACGCATCTTCCTTGGTCAGCATGACAATTTTTCCCGCAAAATCCGCGCGTCTCATCCCCTCGGCGGCGTAGAGTCCCGCCGCCCCGCCGCCGACTATGATGTAGGTCTCGTCCGCACCGTTTTCCTTTTTGCTCAAATGCGCGGGGCAGGTCGTTTCTATGGTATCGGGCAGGTGCAAATAGGTTTTTCCGTCCGCCTGACTGATTTCGTAAGCGGGCAAACTTTCTACTCCGGGGCCTTCGATTTGAATACCCGTTTTCGCATCAAAACAAGCGTGGTGCCACGGACAGACGACGCGATTCCCGCTCATCGCCCCCTTTGACAAAGGTGCGCCGTAGTGACTGCATTTGCCGTAAATCGCAAACAACTCGCCGTCAATTTTTGAGATTAAAACTTGGTGTTTGTCCTCGATTTCCACGGTGCGCATTTGTCCGTTTTGCATATCCGCAATATCGGCACTGATGTCTCTCTTTTTCATAAGTCGTATATTTTTTCGGTTCGATAACGTTTGTTAAATGCGAGAGGGCAAACCATGTTCAACTTTGTAGCGAATAATCGGGGGAGACTTTCTATTTTTGTGGGGGGTAGTAGCTGTTAAAAGGGAGTAATGGTACTTTATATCGTTTTCGTTCGATAAAATTCTTTTCGTTTATTTTGAAATTTTCGTTTATTTCGTTTACATTTGCAATCTAAAATAAACCAAAATTATATAAATTATGGAACGATTAGCAAATATTGCCAAGCCCTCGAAGGAAGAACAAAAGGTGGCAATGGCATCTTATAATGCTTTGGCAGAAGCCATTGCGGGGCTTCGCAAAGACAATCCCGAAATAGAAATTGAAGAAACAAGAGAGAAGATACGGATACCCTTAAACGCATTGAAGTTACTTGCAAAAATTCTAAAAGTCACGAGTCAGGGAAAACCTGTTTCAATAGTACCGATAGCGACCGAAATGACTACTCAAGCAGCAGCCGATTTGCTTGGCTGTTCTCGTCCTCACTTAGTAAAATTACTCGAAGACGGGGAAATAGAATATACAAAAATCGGTAAGCACAGAAGAGTAAAGTTTGAAGATATAACGGCATACAAAAAAAGAATGAAGGCAAAACAGCAAGAACTTCTTATCAAAATTATGAACGCAGACGAAGAATCGGGTTTATATGATACATAGCATTCGCTTTACATGTGTTCTTGACACAAACGTAATGATTGACGAATACGAGGTTTTGGACTGTTTGAGAAGAAACGGATTGAACGACACGGCAAATTATTTACACGCATTGCTTTAAAAATCGCCTTGAAGTCAAAATAAAATTAAAACACTTCCTCTTGCAAAAAATCCTCGGCATTAGACACCACGGCCCCGGCAGCGCGAAAGCACTCAAACGCGCCCTCGCCGCCCTGCAGCCCGACTGCATCCTCATCGAAGCGCCCGCCGATGCCGAAAAATTGATTCCTTATGTGGAAAATAAGAAACTGAAACCGCCCGTCGCCATGCTCGTTTATGCCGATAAAAATCTGCGGCAGGCGGCTTATGTGCCTTTTGCCGATTTTTCGCCGGAGTGGCAGGCGATGAAATACGGATTGAAAAACGAGGTGCCGTTGCGCTTCATGGACTTACCGATGGATATGACCTTCGGTCTCGATGCCGCCGCCGAGGCTGCCGTACAAACCGCCTTAGACATCAGCGAAAAACCTACAGCGGAAGACGAAAATTTTCGGCGCGACCCGATGAAACATTTGGCACAAATCGCGGGCTATACCGACAGCGAACGGTGGTGGGAAATTATGTTTGAGCAGCCCGATAACGAAGTCGAAGTTTTTGATGCCGTTCTCGAAATGAACACCGCCCTCCGCGCCGAGGTCAAGCAGGAACAGCCGCGCACTCTGCTGCGCGAGGCGTACATGCGAAAAATTATGCGCAAAGCGGTCAAAGACGGTTTTGAAAAAATCGCGGTGGTCTGCGGGGCTTGGCACGCGCCGGCTTTGCACGATTTAAAAAGCTACAAACAAAGCGCGGACAATGCGCTGCTGAAGGGCATCAAAAAGATAAAAACGCAGGCAACCTGGATTCCGTGGTCGTACAATCGACTGACTTTTCAAAGCGGCTATATGGCGGGCGTCAACTCGCCGGCTTGGTATGAATTGCTGTACAAAGAGCGCAACGAGGCGACCATTCGCTGGATGGTGCGCGCCGCCCGTTTGCTGCGCGGACAAAATCAGGCGGCATCTTCGGCGCACGCGATTGAAGCGACGCGCTTGGCGGAAACTTTGGCGCGGATGCGCGGCTTGTCGCTGCCCGGCATCGACGATATGCACGAGGCGGCAACGGCAATTTTCGGCGAAGGCGATGATTTGAAAATTCGTTTGATAAAAGAAAAACTCATCGTCGGTGATGTGTTGGGGAAGGTGCCGCCGGAAATTCCCGTCATTCCGCTGCAAAAGGATTTGGAAAAACAAATCAAAACCGCCCGCCTGACCGCCTACCGCAAGTCTTCGGAAGAACTGTGGCTTAAAGCCACCGCCGCCAACAAACGCGGCGGACTCGACCTGCGCAACGACAACGACTTGCTGAAAAGTCACCTGCTGCACCGCCTCGATATTCTCGATATTCCGTGGGGAAAACTGCAAAAAGAAACGGGACGCGAACTCAGCACCTTCAAAGAATACTGGAAACTGAAGTGGAAGCCCGACTTCGCCCTGCGCATCATCGAGGCGGGCATGTGGGGAAATACGGTGCGCGAAGCCGTCGAAAAATACATTCTTGCCACCGCTGAAAAAGCGGAAAAACTGCCGGAACTGACGCAACTGACCGACCGCGTACTCAAAGCCGCAGTGCCCGAAGTCATTCCGCCGCTGATAAAATTATTGGAAGAAAAATCCGCCGTGACAACCGACGTTTTGTTATTGGCGGAAGCCCTGCCGCCTTTGGTCAATATCATGCGCTACGGCGATGTGCGGGGCACGGAAACGGGTGCGGTGCAGCAGGTCACGGAGCAAATCGTGCCGCGTATCTGCATCGGACTGCCGGCGGCGGTATCGGGTTTGGACGAGGAAGCGGCGGCGAAAGTTTTCGGGCAAATTATCGCGGTCAATCACGCGCTGAACCTGCTCAACGATGAGGATTTTAACGCACAGTGGCAGCGCTGTCTGCGACAAATCACGGGAACGGTACGCGCTTTTCCGAGTCTGAAAGGATTGAGTTTGCGTATTCTTTTTGACAAAAACAGCATCGACCCGCAGCAGATGACGACGGAGACGCGTTTCGCACTTTCAACGGGGCAAGAAAGCATGGCGGCGGCGCAGTGGCTGGAAGGTTTTCTGTACGGCAGCGGATTGGTCTTGGTGCATCAGCCGCGTCTGTGGCAGATTCTGGATGAGTGGGTGGACGAAATTCGGGAAGAAGATTTTACTGAAATATTACCCGTTTTGCGGCGCACTTTTTCTGCTTTTTCGGTGCACGAGCGCGAGGAAATAATGCGCATGGCGAAGGGCGGCATTTTGGTAAATGCAGATGAGGATGCTATGGATGAAGAGCGGGCGGCAGCGGTTTTGCCGACGGTAAGGATGTTGTTGGGGTATGCATAAAGATTGTTGAATGGTTGAGGTGTTGAATCGTTGAAAAATTCGCGGAACGGCACAACTGCTACGAGGTGCGCGCTCAACGATTCAACGATTCAACATTTCAACAGAAAATTACAGCTTGAGCATGCGCTCGGCAGCGAAGTAATTTTTACCCGTGATTTGCAGGATGTACACACCTTTGGCGAGGTCGTTTACTTCTAAAGTACGTCGGTTTTCACCGGTCGTCAGATTGACCGTTTCTGATTTTACAATCTTACCGAAAGCATCCGTGAGGCTGACGGTGTATGTGCCGTTTTGGCGACCGACGGCATTATATGCCATGGTGCTGCCGACGGGATTCGGAGCGATAGTCAATTGCATTTTGCCTACGCCGGGTTCTTGGGTGCTTGAACCCGTATCTTCTTCGACAGCTAAGGGCGTTGCCGTTGCGCCGTTGTCGCCGCCGCTGCCGTTGGCGTTATTTGCCGCTACGGTCGAAGAGTAAAAACTCACGCTGCCCGCGCCCGCTGCGGGTGCTGTCCAGGTGACGTTGAAAGTCGGGCTTGACTGCGGTGACTCTTGCTCGACGTAGCCGCGTCCCGCCAAATCCAAAAGTTTGTAGCCGTCGCCGTCCGTAAAAGAACCGGCTTCCGCGTTGTCTCCCAGCAGAGCCGTTGCCTGAAAGCCGTATTCCACGGGGTCGTTGGAAGCGTTGGTGGTTACTTGTAAAGTGTAGGTATCGCCCGGCACGTAAGCTGAGACTGCATTGTTGTTATCGTCCAGCAAAGTCAATGAAACGGAAGGGCTGAAATTACCGCCGTTGTGACAACCCGTATTGGCGCAAGAGCCGTTGCCGACCGGAGAGCCGGTGCGGTCTTGACCCTGTGCGGTGCCGGCACCGTTGGAGTTAGAGAGCGCGAAAAATCCCGCTGCGAGGAACATTAAAGGTAAGTAGATTTTTTTCATATTTATTTTTTCGACAAAAGTTAATAGTGGTGATTTGACTAATGAGACGGTAAGGTAGGGCATTAAGTTTTAATATTTTTACATTCAAATGATAAATAGTGTAAAAAAGTCACGTTGCGTACATTCGGTGTCGAAACACGAAATTTTTACAGCACATCATTTAAGTAAAAGAAACCAAATAACTTGAGCCGTTATGCTCATTCTTTTTCCTTCTAAAAAACACAAAAAATAGTTCCGTAGCTACGGCTATGCAACGATTTTTTGAATTCTTTAGAAGAAAAAATTAAAGAGCATTCAGGCTTAACTTATTTAATTTCTTTTACTAAACGTAAAATGCCGACGCGGAAATCAATCCGGGTCGGCATTTTTAATTGCAATAAGTGAATTTTCTTACTTCATCGTCACATTTCTCTTACCGCGTTCGGTTTTATTTTGGTAAGTCTGTAAGCCGCATTCCAAAAAGGAGTCGTAGGCTTCGATGTCGGAGTCGTAGCCGCGCGGAGCCGCCAAAACTTCTTCGTCGGCAGACATTAAAACGTAGAGCGGTTGGGAGTTTTGGGCAAAATTCGTGATTTGAAAATCCTGCCATTTGCTGCCTACCGTGCGCAGTTTTTTGTCGTTGTCGTTTGCCGAAACCAAGGCTTGGTCGAGTTTTTTCCGGTCGTCGGTGTAAAGCGAAATCAGGACGTAATCTTCCTGAATTTTATTCCAAACCTCGTCTTGAATCCAGATGTTATCCTCCGTTTTGCGACAGTTGACGCAGCCGAAACCGGTAAAATCCAACAGTACGGGTTTGTTCTGCTTTTTCGCATAGTCCAAACCTTCGTAGTAATCTTTGAAGCAATCCAAAGAGTGGGCGCACTTGGTGAACGAAGGATATTGCGCCGCAATTTCGGGGTCGGCCTCGGGCGGTTTGAGGAAAAGATTGTAATTCGCAGGCGGCAAAATACCGCTTAAAATCGAAGGTGTAGAGTAAGCCCCGCCGCGCTCGCTGACCATAAAACCGGTACAAAGATATAAAGTCCAAGCGGCAAACAGCAAGCCGAAACCCTTGCGGGTATTGGATAACTTCGGGTTCGGCGGGTCATGCGGAAAGCGAATTTTTCCGAACAAATAAGCCGAAGTCGCGCCGAAAATCAAGACCCACAGACCTAACATCACTTCGTAAGGCAAGATGCCCCAGTGCTCGGTCATGTCGGCAATCGAGAGGAATTTTAAAGCCAAAGCCAACTCGACAAAACCCAAAACTACTTTCAGGTTTGTCATCCAACCGCCCGCCTGCGGCAATGAATTTAACCAACTCGGGAAGGCGGCAAACAGTGTAAAAGGCAAAGCCAAAGCCGTCGCAAAACCCAACATCACAATCGCCGGACCGGCTGCGTTATCCGCAGACTCGACAAGTGCCGAACCGATAATCGGCCCCGTGCAGGAAAAGGAAACCAACGCCAAAGTAAAGGCCATGAAAAAGATACCGAGCAGTCCGCCTTTGTCTGCCATTTGGTCGGTTTTGGTGGACCAGGATGCGGGCAAAGTAATTTCAAAATACCCGAAAAAAGACAGCGCAAAAATCACAAAAATCGCAAAGAAAGCGAGGTTGGCAATCCAGTTGGTAGAAAGGTCTTGCAGGGCGGTCGTACCGAAAACCCCGGTAATCAGCAGCCCGATAGCCACGTAAATACCAATGATACTCGCCCCGTAAATGAGCGCATTTTTGACCGCACCGAAGCGGGTCGTGCGCTCTTCTTTTTTATCTTTAGTCGCCGGCGGCGTAAAAAAGCTCACCGTCAGCGGTATCATCGGGAAAACGCAGGGTGTAAACAAAGCCACCAAACCACCGAGAAAACCCATCGCAAATGTCCAAAACAGATTGCTGCTTTCCACGACTTCCTCGCCACAGTTGCCGACGGGATTTTCGTAAGAGGCAATCAATGCAGGAATTTTTTGGTCGATACGCACGTCGCCGGCGGCGTTGGTTTGCAGGTTCGGACCTACGTTTTCATTAGCGGCAGCGGCATTTGCCACAGCGTCGGCGTCGAGAATGAAAGAGAAATCGACCTCCGTCGGCGGCAAGCAGCGCTCGTCGTCGCAGGTCATAAACTCTAAGTAACCGACAATCGGCTGTGATAAATCGTTGGCTTTGATGCGCTGTGTAAAAACGGCTTGTTTGGTGAATTTGGTCAGGTTCATCTCAAACACCTTGTCGTATTTGGTTTGGAGATTACCGCTTTCTTCGTTTTTACCAATTTTCTCGTAGTGTCCGCCTTCCGTGAAGTAAAAACCCGTGGCGACCGGTCCGTCGTCGCTTTCCAAATATTGGGAATAAACCGCCCAACCGTCTTCGATGTCGGCAGTAAAAACTAAATCGTACTCACCGTTTCCCGCGTCTTTGGCTGTCCAAGACCAGGTGACGGGCTCGAACATGCCGTCTTTTTTTTTCTCGGCAGCGGGTGCTTCTGGTTCGGCAATTTCCGCGATGACTTCTTTTTTCACACCCGTTTCTTCAAAGGCTTTTTCTACCGATTCTACAATTTTAGGCGGGGCTTCTTTTTGAATTTCGCGGGGCGGCGCGGTGGTTTCTTCCGGCTCGGCGGGAGCGGCATCGCCCGTTTTGGGAGCAATTTCAAACTCAAAATCTACATCCGTCGGCGGCAGGCAACGCTCGTCGTCGCAGGTCATGAAGGTGAGGTAACCGGTAATCGGTTTGGTGTAATCGCTGATTTTGACCTTTTGGGTAAAAATACCGGTCTTGGTAAATTTGGTCAAATCCATCTCAAAAACCTTATCGTACTTGGTTTTCTTGTTACCGCTTTCTTCGTTTTTGCCGATTTTGGCGTAGTGTGCGCCCTCGTCGAAGGTAAACTCGGTGGCGACCGGCCCGTCGTCGCTCGCCAAATATTGAGAATAAACCGACCAGCCGTCGTCGATTTTTGCGGTAAAAATCAGGTTGTATTCGTCGTCCGCACCGGCGGCTTCGTAGTCGAAAGACCACTTGACGGGGCTGAACATTTGGGCGGAAAGATTGCTTGACAGAGCGAAAAGCAAGGCGGTTAAAGCTAATAATATTCTCATACGAAGAACTGTTTTTTGTTGGAATCGAATGCGGTTAGTTTAATTTTCGCAAAGTTAAAAAGTCCTTTGCAGCAAAAGCATATATCGGGCGTAAAGATGCAAACGAGCGGACGAAAACAGATGATTTTTGTACCGTTTGCGCTGTTTTCGGTTCAAAAATAAGACCGTTTGCCGATTTTGTTACTTGCGAAATCGGATATAGTACTTTTTTAACGCCGGGCGAGATAATTAAGGAAAAATTCAGAAAAAAGCGAAAAAGGCGAGGTTAAAATTTAAGGTCTTGTTTTTTTACGCAAAAAGGAGTCTGCACTCGGTGAGTACAGACTCCTTTTTATGAAAAATCGGTTCGAGAATAAATGAGGAAAAACTAACCTACCCAAATGTAAGTTCCGTCGTTTCCTGTTTGAGTTTCAATAGCCGTATTCCGAACATCTATGAGTTGTTTACACATAACGAAGGGGATTTTGTTCTTACCGAAAATAAATGCGGCAAGGGGATGAAGAACTGTTTCTGTGAAATTTTGTCGAAATAAATCGACTCATTTTAAGCTCAAAAAAGGTGTAAAATCTGTGCGATAAATGCGGATAGTAAATTTGTAAAAAATAGAATCCTTTCAACATATTAAAAACAATTATAATGCCAAAAGTACAAAAAAGGTGATGTCTGTTATTAGTAGTTGATAAAAAACGAAATTGTTCGATGAATTATTTTGTAAAAGTAAGAAAATAATTTGTAAAAGTAAAACTATTAAAACTTAATTTCAATAAAAATATCATTTCCGGTCAGTAAACGTATATCCTGCTTGCTTTTGATGCTGTAACCCGTCTGCGGATTGTAGGTTAAAAAACTTTTCGTATCAGAGACAGCACTCTTGCCGCCGGTTTCAATTTCTACTTTACTGACGTTTTTTCCGGAAAAATTCACACGCAGCCGGCGCGTTTTCAAACCTTCTTCAACGGCGGTGTAGGTCAACGCGACAATTTCCCGATTGCTATCGAAAGTCGTGTCGATTTCATACTTATCCAACCAAGCCGTGCGATTGATGTCCGCATCGGCAAAAACCGATAATTCCTCCTGTAAATCGAGATTATCGAGCGTCTTAGTTTCGCTTTCACCGTTATATACGACAGTTTTGGTAAATCCGGTTTTCGCTTGCAGTCGATTTTGTTCTGCGGCGATGTAATTCTTCAAATCAAAGAACGGTTTGTCTTCTACCAATTTTCCTTCTTCCGGCGTTTCGATGCACGCAGAAAAAGAAAAAATCAGCAAGGACAGTAAGAGAACAAAACGCATATTTTAATTTTTAGAAAAAAACAACAATCAGGAGAAACCACTACCAATAAATGCCAACGGCATGAAGCACTTCAGCCCGGCTTGCCACTCATGGTATGTAAATGCCGGGATAATTTCGCAAAGCCTACCCCGTCACCAAAACCTCCCCCGTCATCTCCGCCGGCTTTTCCACTCCCAACAGCGACAAAATCGTCGGGGCAATATCGCCGAGTTTTCCGTTTTTGACCGTGCGACCGTTCAGGTTATTTGCCATAAAAAAACAAGGCACGGGATTGGTCGTATGCGCCGTGTTCGGGCTGCCGTCGGCGTTGACCATGTAATCCGAATTTCCGTGGTCGGCAATGATAATGATTTCGTAATCGTGTGCGAGTGCCGTTTCCGTCAGGGTTTTCAGGCAATCATCCACCGTTTCCGCCGCTTTTTTGGCTGCATTAAAGTCGCCGGTGTGACCGACCATATCCGTATTGGCGTAATTCAGACAGATAAAGTTCGGTTGGTTGTCTTTGATTTCGCGGGTGATTTTTTCCGTCACTTCGGGCGCACTCATTTCGGGTTGCAGGTCATAAGTCGCCACTTTCGGCGAAGCCACCAACAGCCTTTTTTCACCCGTAAATTCCGCCTCCCGACCACCGGAAAAGAAAAAAGTCACGTGCGGATATTTTTCGGTTTCGGCAATGCGCACTTGTGTCATACCCGCCTCGGAGACGACCTCACCGAGGGTTTTTTGCAGATTGTCTTTCGTAAAAACGACGTGCAATCCCTTAAAATTTTCGTCGTAGCGCGTCATCGTCACGTAGTACAGCGGCAGGGGTTCCATGTCAAAATCCGGGTGCGCCTGTTGCGTCAGGGCTTCCGTCAGTTGTCGCGGTCGGTCGGTGCGAAAGTTGAAGAAAATCACCACATCGTCCTCTTCGATGCGTGCCGTCGGTTGCCCGTTTTCGGTACAGACCAAAGGCGGCATAAACTCATCGGTCTTATTTTCCGCGTATTGTTTTTCGACACTTGCGACAATGTCGTCCGTTTTTTCTCCTTCATTATGCACCAACAAATCATAAGCAAAACGGATGCGTTCCCACCGCTTGTCTCGATCCATCGCAAAGTAGCGACCGATTACGGTTGCCAATTTTACTTTCTGTTTTTCAATGTGCGCAAGCAGCGTCTGCAAATAGCCCGCGCCGCCTTTCGGGTCGGTATCACGCCCGTCCAAAAAGGCGTGTACAAAAACATTTTCCAAACCTTCCGCTTCCGTAATATCACACAGCGCAGTCAAGTGCTTGATATGCGAATGCACCCCGCCGTCGGACAATAAACCCATCAGATGCACCGCTTTATTTTCCTTTTTCGCATAGGCAAAAGCATCCTGCAAAGTTTTTTCGCCGCGCAAAGTTCCCTCGCGCACCGCCTTATTTATCCGCGCAAAATCCTGATAGACCACCCGCCCGGCCCCGATATTGAGGTGACCGACTTCGGAGTTGCCCATTTGCCCCTCGGGCAGCCCGACTTCCTCGCCGTAAGTGACGAGTTCGGAGTTCGGATAATTGTTGTAAAGGCTGTCCACGAAAGGCGTATCCGCCGCTTGCAGTGCATCGCTTTGTGCATCTTTACCTTTTCCCCAACCGTCTAAAATGACTAATAGTGCGCGTTTATTATGCATAAATTTGTTGTTGTTTTTTGTGTTAAAAAGGAGTTGAAAAAGTCGAACGCAAAGACACGGAGACGCAGAGAATTTTCTTCTTAATAATAAAACGAATGCCACCCCTGAGACGCATAGCAGTCTAAAATCTAAAATCTCCCTATTCCGTAGCCTGCATCAAGCTGTCGATAAAACTCTCCATTTCCTCCGCCCCCTCTTCCGTTACCTCCTCCGGCACATCGACGGCCCACTGTCCGTTTATTTTTTGCAAAACAAATGTATCCCGAATGAGTTCGCCCTCTTCGCGGATGACGCAGGCGCAGGCGGCAGTGTTGCCGGTTTCGGTGCAGTTCATTTCGGCAAAATCGGTGCGGTAAATTTCGGCGGTTTCTTCGGGCGGCAGCCCTTCCAAAAATTTTTCAATCATCAGCAGCCATTCGCGGGCGCGGGGCGTGGAAAGTTCGGCGGCTTCGACAAATTTATCGGTATCGACGTATTCCTGCCATTGGCGGGTGACGGTTTCGGGCGTGTTCGGCAGGGCGGCGGCGGTTTTATTTTCCGTTTCGGAAGCACAACCGACGATGCCGAGGAGGATTAAAAAACAGAGTAAATTTTTCATCGGACAAAGAAAAGAAATTTTCGATGTACGATGTACGAATTACGATGTACGAATCGGGAATTATTGAGCGCAGCAAAATCCCGACTCCGGTCGCGGACGATGTACGATGTACGAGAGGCTGCTGCTGCTGCTTTTGCTACTCCATCAGACTAAACACCTCTTTTTAACTTATGAACAACTCGGCCGTATTCGCCGTTATAGTTTTATAAAACTGACCTTTAACCACCTTTTTTTATACTAACCTAAATACACTGTTATGCGTAAATCTGATGCAACCAACGACCGCGAACTTCGAGAAGAACACCGCCTTGAAGACGAAGGAAACCGTAAATTTAACTTCTACGGCAAAGCTGCTACTTACGGAATCATTGCAGGTGTGCTGATGTCTTTTGCGATTATCGGCGTACAATCTCTCATTGAATTTCCGGAATACAATGCGCAACTCGTGCAATATCTCTTCTACATTCCGATTTTGACTTTCGCTTTGTATCAATTCAGTTTGGCATTGAAAAGAAAGGTGATTTTCCAAAACGGCATGATGTTCGGCGGTGTGATGGCAACGATTACCGGTGTCGTTTATATGGTCGTCAATACGGTTGCTTACTTGGTAGGTATGCGCGGCTGGCAATTGTTTAACATGGATGCTTCCGAAAGTTTCGGCGCGTTTTTGACCATTCAAATTACGACCTTCTTCCTCATTTTGGTAGCCGGTTTGCTGTGGTCTTTCGTAGCCATGCAATTTTTAAAAGAGCCGGGTCACGCGCCCGAGTTGTCGGAAGTTGCGGGCGACCAAGAAAAAAAATCGAAATTCGTACCTGCCGACGATAAGACGAAATATTAAAAAAATTCCCTTACTCGGAATGAAAAATGCCCGTTGTGTAAACTCACAGCGGGCATTTCTTTTTCGCTTAGGTACGGGGTACTTCTCTGACAAACAACGCGAAATAATTCGGTATTCTTTCGATTTTTGCAGAAAACAAGTACCCCGTACCTTTCGTCAGGATGAAGCCGGAAAACATTTTTATCGTTGCCAAATAAATTCACTTTACTCTGTCTCAATCTCCAAATCCTCCGTCAATCGCGCTACCGGATAAAGGTTAAATGTCGGTTCGTAATGCGGCGAATTTCGATAAATAAAATCCAACTGCGCCCGCCCCGACTTCGCAAACTCCGCATCGCTCTGCCTTTTGGCTTCCAATTCTTTCTGCAAATCCGCATTATTTTCTAAAATCTCCGCCGCCAAATCTTCAAAAACGTAGGAAGAAAAATATTCTTTTTGCATTAAAATACCGTCGAAAAAGTTCCAAGCGAAATAACTGTCCGGAGCCTGCGGTTCCAGCGTTTCGACGATAAAACGATTGGCGGACTGATTGACGTAAACGATGTAGTCGCCTTTGCGAAAATCCTGTGTTCGATTTTCGGTTTCGGTTTCGACGGCGTAGTGCAAATAGTGACCTTCGTAAGGCGCAGGGCGGCTTTTGTAATCCGTGATGCGATACATTTCTACGGGCAGCAGCACATTCTTCGATAATTTTTTTACCGCCGCTCCGTTGGCAAGCAGCCGTTCCGCCACCTCCGAATACGCCTGCGGAATGAGATAAGCCGCCGGCTTTTTCACCGAAACCGTCTGTCTGTAAGTATTATAAAACGGCACATTTTTCTCAAAGGGCGCAGCGTGGTCGTAGTACAAACGGTCTAAACCCGTGACGGCACTCGGCTTGTATTTTGCCGTGTAGCCTTTAAACAGCAGGTCTTCGCGCGCCGTCGTGTCGATTGTCCAATTTACCGGAAAGGTCATCTGTTGCGCCGCTGCCTGCCGCGTCATTTCCCGCAAATTGCCGATTTTTTGGTAATCTGCGTTTACCTTTTTCACCAATATTTTCATAAAGGTATAGGTACTCCGCACGCGGTCGGCGAAGGGCTTGAGCATGTGCGTTTCGCCCGTAAAGCCGAGTGCATGGTGCAGCGCAGCGTAGCCCGACGAGTAGCGCGGCAAGTCCAAAAATCCGTAAATACCGCCCTCCGGCGTGTCCGCGACATTGACGTAAGGAATCATTTCCCAATCCGCTTTTTTCATGCCGGCGTACAAATCGGGCAGCATATTTTCGGTCAAATAATCGGCGAGCAGCGGCGACAGTTTGTCTTTTTGCGTCGCAATCATCGTCATCGTATATTGATAATCCGCGCCGTTGGAAGTGTGGTTATCCAAAAAAACATCGGGCTGCCATTCCCGCCAAATTTCGACGAAAGTCTGCGCGTTTTTGCTGTCGTTTTTGATAAAATCACGGTTCAAATCCAAGTTCTTCGCATTCCCCCGAAAGCCGTAAGCCTCCGGTCCGTTTTGGTTGGCGCGGCTGTGACTGCCTCGGTTCAGTCCGCCGCCGATATTGTAAAAAGGTATAGCAATGACGACCGTATTTTCTAAATCGGCACGCATTTCTTTATCCGTCAAATAATCACGAAACAGCAGCATAGACGCATCGACGCCGCACGGCTCGCCCGGGTGAATGGCATTGTTTATCAACACAATCCGCTTGTTTTGCGCCCGTATTTTTTCGGGAGAAAATTCGCCGTTCGCGCTCAAAATCGCCAAGTGTAACGGATAACCCGCGTCGGTCATACCGTAGGTGCGCAGTTGCAGCATTTTCGAATAGGCAGCAGCGGCTTTTTCGTAAAAATCAACGGTCTCGAGATAGGTCGCCGAGTAGTTTTCGCGCTGCTCGAAGGGGATGGTGAGTTTTTGGGCGGAGAGCTGACCGCAGATTAAAAAACAGAAGAGGAGTATCGGATTTTTCATAAGTTTGGTTTGCTTTTGTTGTTTAGAATAGATTCGCGGATTTAGCGGATGAGGCGGATTTGTGCGGATTTTTTCTTTTCAATTTGTATTAAAACTCAAAAGAACGAAGACAATTTTGATGTAAATAATCAATAACAAAGCAAATATTAAAAAACAAAAAAATCCGCCCCGATCCGCTAAATCCGCCTCATCCGCGTATCCGTCAACCTCCCTCATCGCCCCTCATCCTCAATATCATCACAGTGGTACAAATGCTTTTCTTCGTGCTTCACCTTCCGCGTTTCGGCACCGCCCGCCTTCGCCGCCAGCATTTTCTGCACCAGACGCGCCCGCTCTCTGCGGATTAACTCCCGTTGCTTTTTGTCTTCCTCGCGGTCAAAATATTTCACGCCGTCCACAAAAGTCATTTCGGCGCGGGCATAAATCGACAGCGGGTTGTCCGACCATAATACCACGTCCGCGTCTTTTCCGACTTTAATACTGCCGACTCTGTCGTCGATGTGCAGCATTTTTGCCGGATTAAGTGTCACGAATTTCCACGCCTCCTCCTCGCTGACGCCGCCGTACTTGACCGCTTTTGCCGCTTCCTGGTTCAGGCGGCGCGCCATTTCCGCATCATCGGAGTTAAAGCCCGTGAGGACTCCCGCTTCGTGCATAATAGCACCGTTGTAAGGTATCGCGTCGATGACCTCGTATTTGTACGCCCACCAATCGGAAAAAGTAGAACCCGCCGCGCCGTGTTTTTCCATTTTGTCGGCGATTTTATAGCCCTCCAAAATGTGCGTAAAAGTATTAACGCGGAAGCCGTATTTTTCGGCAACCTGCATCAGCATATTGATTTCGCTTTGGCGGTACGAGTGGCAGGTAATGAAGCGTTCGCTGTCCAAAATTTCGACAATCGTTTCCAAATCCAAATCCCGACGGTAGGGCTTTCCGCCGGTTTTGAGTTTTTTGTATTCCGCCGCGCGGGTAAAATAATCTTCGAAAAGTTGCTCTACGCCCATGCGCGTTTGCGGAAAACGTTCTCTCCACGAGTCGCCCCAGTTGCTCTGCTTGACATTTTCGCCGAGCGCGAATTTGATAAAAGGAGCCGCCTCGGCAAACAGCATTTCGTCGGGCGTGCTGCCCCAGCGCAACTTAATAATTGCCGACTGCCCGCCGATAGGATTGGCGGAGCCGTGCAGCAGTTGCGAGGTCGTCACGCCGCCCGCCAACTGTCGATAAATATTGACATCTTCGGAGTTGACTACGTCCTGTATCGTTACCTCCGCCGTACTCGCCTGTCCGCTTTCGTTCACACCGCGACTGATGGCAATGTGCGAGTGCTCGTCCACCACACCGCAGGTCAGGTGTTTGCCCGTACCGTCCACGGTTTGCGCCCCGCCGCCGCCGATATTTTTACCGATTTTACTGATTTTGCCGTCGGCAATGAGGACATCCGTTTCCGTCAAGATGCCGTCCGCTTCGTTGGTCCAAACCGTTACATTCTTGAAAAGAGTCTTCCGGGCTTGCGGTTTTTCCGACCAACCGTAAGCCATGAAAGGATAAACGATTTCGCCGGCAACCGGGTCTTCGGGTTTGTCTTTTTTCTTCTCCTCTTTTTCGTCCGCATCGCCCGTGCGCGTTGCCGTCCAGGTCGTGCGATCGCCCTCGGCGGTCTCGGCGATACCGCTCCAGGTCTTGCCGATTGTGCCGGAAAGACGCACAATACCCGTTTCGTTTTGCGGCGTAAAATTCATGTTTATCAACTCGCCGGTCGTGCTGTGCTTGACCTTAATTTTTGTCGTGTCATCCGCGAGCAGGTGCATTTTACCGTCTTGCATTTGTAGGGTCATCGTTTCCGCCTGTCCGATTTTCAAGTCGTATTTTCCCGCTAAATCCGCCGCTTCGATTTCATTTAACACATAAGGATTTCCCTTTATCCAATTGTGCAAAATCTTCGTGTCGTCCGCAAAAATATTGCCGTCACAGATGAGGAAATCGGCGACTTTTCCGTTTTCCAGACTGCCGAGCATTTTTTCCGCCTGCAGAAAAACAGCCGGGTTGTGGGTCAGTGCTTTGAGCGCGTTTTCTTCCGTCAGACCGCCGGCGACGGCTTTTTTCAGATTTTTTAAAAAGTCTTTTTTGTCTTTCAAACCCGCCGTGGTGAAGGCAAAATCTACGTCGGCATCCTGCAAAAATTTAGCATTCAAAGGCGCATTTTCCCAATGCTTCATTTCGCCCAAATCAGCCGCCTGCGCGTCGAAGGGGTCTTCGACATCGTAAGGTTTCGGAAAGTCGAGCGGAATGATAAATTTGCCGCCCGTGCGCTTCATTTCCGCCGCGCGTTTGTACTCATCGCCGCCGCCTTTAAAGATATATTGTTTGTTAAATTCGTCGCCGACTTTATCCGCCCGCAGCACTTCCTGCCAATTGCTGACCGCGAAAATTTGGGGTATGTCCTGCAATTCATTCCACGCCGCCAGAGAAATATTCGTTTCTTCGTTTTTGCCGACCCGCGCATACCAATCCGCATCGTGGTAGGTCTGTCGCAGCAACGCCATCGCCCCCATGAGCGAAGTCGGATAATTTTGCTTGGAAACGCCTTTACTGAAACTAAAATGGTTCGCCGCCTGCGACCGCAAAATCATTTCGTGCGCCCGGTCGTCGCCGAGCAAAGCCAAGACCGACGTACCGCGCTCGATGCCGTCCTGCTGATGTGCCGCCACCGCCCCGAAGCCGTATTTCCGCATTTCCGCCGCCGCTTTTTTGTCCAAAGCAAAATTTTCGTGGGCGCGCATTTCGGGTTTTAGGGCTTGATTCCAAGCGTAAGCACCCGGCTTTTTGGTCAGGTCTTGCGGCTTCCCGCGACCGCGTTCGCTTTTCTCCGCTTTGGCTTCCGGCACGCCGTAGTCGCCGTAAATTTCAATAAAAGAAGGGTAAATTGTCTTGCCTTGACAGTCGATAATCACCGCGTCCGCAGGCACGGGCACGCCCACGCCGCACTGTTGCACCTTACCGTCTTTGATGACCAAAGTGGCACTTTCGAGGCGATTATTGTAGGATTTAAAAATAGTTGCATTGGTGAAAGCATACAGCCCGTCGCGTTGGTCGGCGACGCCGTTACGCGGAAAAGTAATTTGTGCGGTAAGACCGAAAACGCAAAGCAAAAACAGCGCGACCGATAAGATTCGTGATAAAAAACTCATAAAAGTCGTTGAAAAATTGATAAAAACCGAAGGTTACAGACCTCTCTCCTCTCCCCTTTTTCCTCTCTCCTTTTCTAAAAACGGAAATATACTCATTTTTGCGAATGCTTTTAACACAAAACAGTCCTTTACAGGAAATTCCTTTAGCGGGCGGACAAATTCGGCTGCTTATTAAGCGCGACGACCTGCTGCACCCTTTCGTTTCGGGTAATAAAATGCGCAAGATGAAATATAATTTGCGCGAGATGCGGCGACGCGGGCAAAGTAAAATTTTGACGTTCGGCGGGGCATTTTCCAACCACATCGCCGCCGTTGCCGCTGCGGGTCGAGCGGAAAATTTTGCGACCGTCGGCATCATTCGCGGGGAGAGACCGGCGGGGCTAAATCCGACTTTGCGCTTTGCGGAGGAATGCGGGATGCAGTTGCGGTATATTTCGCGCAGCGCATATCGACGTAAAGAAGAGTCGGATTTTTTGGAAAGTTTGCAAAAAGAACACGGTGACTTTTATTTGCTGCCCGAAGGCGGCACGAATTGCTTCGCTTTGCAAGGTTGCGCGGAAATTATCGAGGAGATAAAAGCGGAAATCATTCCCGATTACTACTGCGTCTGCTGCGGTACGGGCGGCACGATTGCGGGGATGATACAAGGCGCGGAAGGCAAAAGTGAAATTTTGGGTTTTTCTGCGCTGAAAGGCGATTTTTTAGAAAAAGAAGTAGAAAAACTACTGCAAAACTGCGGCAAAAAAAGCTACACTAATTGGTCGATTAATTCCGATTTTCATTGCGGCGGCTACGCCGAATTTACGCCGGAGCTGATTGATTTTATCAATAAATTTAAAGCGGAATACGGCATTGCGCTCGACCCGATTTACACGGGAAAAATGTTTTTCGGTATTTTTTCGCTGTTAGAGAAAGGGTATTTTGAGAAAGGCAGCACGGTCGTTGCGGTACACACGGGCGGCTTGCAGGGCGTGGCGGGATTTAATGAGAGATTTGGGAATATTATCGAGGTTTGAAAAAAACGGGAGATTTTATTGACCGGCATTTTGTATCGCTGCGCATCAAAAGTTTACCTCATTTTTGTTTAAGAGTTTAGGCGTTTAACCGTTTAGTTGCAGCGAGCGTCCTAAACAACT
The DNA here is from genome assembly GCA_020629965.1 of Saprospiraceae bacterium. Taxonomy (GTDB): domain Bacteria; phylum Bacteroidota; class Bacteroidia; order Chitinophagales; family Saprospiraceae; genus JAHDCG01. The sequence goes on from JAHDCG010000001.1 coordinate 143,313, forward strand.
AAACGACTAAACCCTTAAACAATATTTCTACAAGCCGATTTCGCTCGCTACCATCGTAGCGTAGTTTTGAAAAGCGGAGGTCAGCATTTTTCGGTAAGCATCGTTTTTCACATTTCTGCTGCCGAAACCGCCGCCGATATTAGAAAAACTGTTGTTCGGACGGCTGTACGTGTTCATTTTAAACCGCTCGTTTCTTTGCGGCAACGTAAAGTTTACGTTCCAATCAATGCCCGTCGCTAAGAGATAACCAATAAATCTGCCTTCCTGATTGCTGTACTGACCGTTGGTTTCGGTATGCACATAGAGCGTCGGAAATTCGCCCGACTCGTACTTTTCGGCGAGCGTTTCGATTTTGTAATCGACGCTGATCAACGGTCTTTCCTTCATATTTTCAGCATCGCCGACGTTGATTAAATTGACGACTTCAAACGTACCGGGCAGAAAAACGGAATCTAAACGCACTTGAAAAGCTTTGACAATTCCCTGCCGTCCGTAGGCATCGCTTGCCTGAAAACCTTGCTTAATCGACGGCGGTTTCGACTTCGAAGGCAAAGGATATTTATTCTCGCCGGAAGCATTGGAAAACTCAATCATCATATCCACCACGCTGCGTTCTTCCTCGGTGTAATCGCTCCAGTCTTTCAGATTGGTTTCCGAATTAAACGCAATATTTACCGTTCTTTCGCCCGTTTTTTCGGCATAGTCGAGCAGCGCATTCATATACAGACGAGCCGCCTTGCTGACCTCTTTGTCCTTGACGCGGGCGGCGTAACTATCGCGCAGATTAGACCACACTTCGGCCTCGGCAGCGGCGACTTCCCCGCTGTATTTTCCCGTCGGAAAATTTTCTTTGTACGCTTCCAAAGAAGCAAAATCTTTGTATTCGGAGACATTGTCCCACAGACAATTTTCAAGAGCGGCACTGTTTTCTTCGATAAAATTTTCTTTGAGTTGTGTCTTCGCTTTTTGCAGTTGCAGACAGGAAGAAAAACCCGTGCTCGCCTTGCTCGACACGCGGCGTTCGACCGCGTGTGTGTACGCGATGCTGTCCGTGACCCGCGTCGCAAAGGCGCGATACTCCCCGTTCGGGTAGTCGCGCAGGTAGCGATTCGCCATTGTAGTTGTCGGATTAGCCGCCAGCTCTTCGTAGGCCCGCGTCTCTTTGGTCATCAGGTTATAGGTGATAAAACCGACAAGCAGCACCGCCAAACCCGCCATTATGCGTTTAACCAACATGGCTTGGTCGTCTTTTTTTCTTTGGGCTTCGGGGTCATATTTTCTTTGCTGCGTCGTGCGTGTATTGTTTGCCGTAGCGCGGGGTGTGATGACTCGACCGTTGTTAACCTCGATAATCTGCGGACAGCCCGTACAGTTAAAACGAATGTGACGGTCAGCGGGTACGCGCATTTTCGTGGCACAATTCGGACAGGAGATAATTGATGTGGACATTTGTTTGGTTTTTATTCCGTGAAAAATTTCCTGACAAATGTATAAAATAATCGGAGATTTTTAAATTTTCGGACTTTAAAACAGAAATTAAATAAGAAAGTGCTTTTGTTGAGATAAAATTCCTATCAAACTCGATTCCCGGATATTAGAATGTACTCACCGACAACGGGCAACCGACAACCGACAACTAATTCCCGTCCACCGCCGCAATAAACTCCTCCTCCGTCATAATCTGCACCGTCCCCAAAGCCGTTGCTTTTTTCAATTTAGAACCCGCCTTCTCGCCCGCCACCAAGATATTGAGATTAGAACTGACCGCGCTGATGTTCTTCGCGCCGGCGGCTTCCGCCTTTTGTTGCGCGACTTTTCTGCCCATTTTTTGCAGCGTTCCCGTAAATAAAATCGTCTTACCGGAGAAAGGGCCGTCGGTCGTGAGGGCTTTCGGAATATCGTCGGGCGTTTGTTGCATGTTGACGCCGAGGGCTTCCATTTCTTGCAGCATTTCAACGTTGCGCGGGTCGGCAAACCAAGCGATGACATTTTCGGCGACGACGGGACCGACGTCTTTAATATCCGTGAATTTTTCGACCGTCCAATCCTGCAGGTCGAGTACGTGTTTGATTTCCGCCGCAATGAGTGACGATACTTTTTTGCCCAAATGATGGACGGCTAAACTGTGCAGCAACCGTTTAATCGGGTTCTTTTTTGCCCTATCTATCGCATCGCGCAGATTATCGACGGATTTTTTTCCGAAGCCTTTCAGCTCCGCAATTTTGTCATAATCCAAGCGATAAATATCCGCCGTGTTGCGCAGCCAACCGAGTTCGTAAAACTGCTCGACCTGCGCCTGTCCCATACCGTCGATGTCCATCGCGGGTTTGGAGACGTGAAAAATCATGCGCTGTAAATCCTGTGCACCGCAGACGCAATGCGGACAACGCCAAGCCGCTTCCCCCTCTGCCCGGATGAGTTTGACCGGCGTATCGGTATCGTTTATCGGACAATGCTCGGGATATTGCACGGGCTGTTCGCTGCCGTCGCGCAGGTCTTCCATGGCTTTGACGATGTAGGGAATGACGTCGCCGGCGCGCTCGACCAAGACGGTATCGCCGAGGCGCAGGTCTTTGGAAGTAATAAAATCTTCGTTGTGTAGCGACACGGAAGAGACCGTTACACCCGCCAATTGTACGGGCGTAATTTTCGCTACCGGCGTAATCGAGCCGATTTTTCCGACCTGATATTCGACTTTTTCGAGGGTGGAGGTCGCTTGTTTTGCTTTAAATTTGTAAGCAATCGCCCACCGCGGGTGGTGACTGGTGTAGCCGACGGTTTCTTGTAGGGTGCGGTCGTTTACTTTGACGACCATGCCGTCGATTTCGTAAGCGTAGTCTTCACGTGTGGCTTCGCGTTCTTTGCAAAAGGCGGCGACTTCCGCAATGTTTTTGCAGAGTTTTCTGCCTTTTCCCTCGACGGGAACTTTGAAGCCTAATTTGCCGAGCAGATTGATACTTTCGTTGTGCGAGGTAAATTTTTCCAAAACATTTTCGCCCGCCGCATCGGTCGCGTAGCCGAGTTGATAGATGAAAGCGACGAGTTCGCGCTCGGCGGCTTCTTCCGGGTTTTTCATGCGCAGACCGCCCGTAGCCGCATTCCGCGGATTGGCGAAAAGAGATTTACCGGCTTTTTCGCGGGCGGCGTTGACGACTTTAAAAATGTCTTTGCGGATTAAAACCTCGCCGCGCAGTTCCGCTTTTTGCACGCCGTGTTCCGAAAATTTTGCTTGTAAGGGAACGGATTTAATAACGCGGGCATTGCCGGTCATTTCTTCGCCGCGCACACCGTTACCTCGGGTCGCGCCTCGGGTCAGTCGGTCGTTTTCATAGACCAAAGCGATACTGCCGCCGTCAAATTTTGGCTCGACGACATATTCTACCTCCGCGTCTGCGTCGAGCAGCGCGAGTTTTTTGATGCGTTGGTCAAATTCACCTAAGTCTTCGGCATTGTAAGAATTATCCAAAGACAGCATCGGGGTCAGGTGTTCGACGTTGGTACCGGCGTTGCTGAGGTCACTGGTCACCCGCTGCGTCGGGCTGTCGGGCGTTACCAACTCGGGGTAAGCCGCCTCCGCTGCTTCCAGTTTTTTGAACAGCGTATCGTATTCAAAATCGCTGATGACCGGGTCGTTTTTTACCGCGTACCGCCATTCGTGGTATTGGAGGACGTCGCGCAAATCACGCATGACCGGCTCGGCAAACATACGCTCGGGTAACTCTTGCGGTGCGGCGAGTAATTTTTTGGAAAGGTCGAAAAAGGCTTTTTCTTGTGCTGCGGTGTACATAAACGGCGGTAGTTTTTGACTCTTGATTTGGCGTAAAATTATGCTACAAAGAAAGGGAGTTCCGGTCAGCCGAAAAAGAAAAATTCTAAACGAAAAATCCGTAACTTTGTGAAAAAAGAATTATGCTGATAGCCAATCCTATATACGACGTCGTTTTCAAATATCTCATGGAAGACACGGAAATAGCGCGCCGTTTATTATCCAAAATAACGGGAGAAGATATTATTGAAATTTCCGTTCAGCCGCAGGAATTTGCGGGCCGTTCCGATAAGTTTGAAATAATTATTCTTCGTTTGGATTTTAAAGCGACAATAAAAACAAAAGACGGAAAGAGAAAAAAAGTCCTGATAGAACTGCAAAAAGGAAAAAACTCCGCCGACATTATGCGTTTTCGCAAATATTTAGGAGATAATTATCGTAAAGAAGACAGCGTAGAGAACGATGAAAAAAAGAAAACAGCACTGCCCATAATCACTATTTACTTTTTGGGCTTCAGATTGTCGAACGTAATGACTTCGATTATGAAAGTTAATCGAGAATACATCGACCTGATTACGGATAAAAAAATCGATACAAAAGAAGAGTTCGTAGAGAAATTAACGCACGACAGCTATGTTATTCAAATTCCGAGGTTAAAGAAAAAAGTAAGAAATGAAATTGAACGTGTGTTAAAAGTATTCAACCAATCTTACGTGACGAACGGTGATAAAAAAACCCTTGAATTTTCTGAAAAAGATTTGGAAAACGACGACCTCTTGCAACTTATCGCTAAAAGATTGAGAAAAGCCGCTACGGAAGAAGATTTATTACGAAAAATCGAAATTGAGGAAGAAGTCGAAAATACAATCGAACAGCATATTCGAGAAAAACAGATTTTAGCGGAAAAGAACAGCAAACTAAAACAAACCCTTTCGGAAAAAAACGAAGAAATAGAAAAACTTAAGAAGTTACTTAATGCCGGAAAAAAATCAGAATAGACCCGCAAATTTCTTGTCGGTTCTGTTCTGATTTTTCCATCCGTTTTCTTTTACTCCTCCCACTCCAAGCGCAACTGCGGAATAATATTGCGATTGATGTTAAACTCGCCCTGCTTCACTTCAGCCTCCAAATCATCGGCGCGCTGTGCCAACCAAAACCACTGACCGGCTTCCAAGCCGCCGACGCGCAACTCGCCGTTTTCATCGGTGTTGCCTTCGGCAAAAACAGGCATTTGTTCGGTGCGATTGACGGCGCTCGTGAACATTTTGATGCGCACACTCGGCAAGACATCCAAAGAATTTTCGCAGGCAGCGTCATTGTCGAGGTCGGTGCAGAGTACGGCGGTAAAAAGGGCGGAAGACAGATTGGACGGATTTTCGGTAGCACCGCCGCCGTTAATTCCGTCGTCTTCTTCTTCTTTGGCGCAGCCGGAAAATATGAGTAAGAGGGCTACAAGACCGATGTTGAATAATTTCATAAATGATTGAGGTTGTGGCAGTCGAATATTTATCTTCCCGAAAAGTGAAATAATCTTTTCCGCCGGTGAGAATTAAGAGTTCGCAAGGTAGTTGATTTTCCGAATAAACGGGTCGGTGACGGACTTTTGATTGCCGGCGGCATTACATCTTAGTGTAAAAATAGCGGCTCATTTTTTGGCGAAACGAAAAAAAAATCGTTCATATTCCGATTTATTGTAAAATTTAGTAAATCTTTACGGCTAAATCTAAGGCGGTCAATATGGATTTAAAAGCACAGACGGAGCGTATCGAGAAGAAAATCGACTTTTTGTCGGAAAAGATAAAGAGTTTACGGGCTGAAAATGTGCTTTTGCAACTGACCGTTAAGAATTTGCGTGCGCTGAAAGCGGAACAAATATCCGCAGACGGCGTACAGACACATAAATCGGAGAAATTGCGGACGGCGGCGCAAAGTTTAGCGCAAAACGAGTCCGCGACAGGAGAAATGAAAGAGCAGCTAAATCAATACATTAAAGAATTGGATGAGGTGATTGAGATGTTGAGGGAAATTTGAAATTTGTACGAAGAGTTTTTTATAGCCTTTCCGAAAGGCAAGCGGATTTTGATAAAAAAACGTAACAGCTATTCCCAATGGAACCCGATTACGAAACTAAAGAAATCACCGTGTTAATCGGCGACAAGCCTTACCCGCTGCGCATAGCAGCAAGCACGGAACGCGAAATAAAACGATTGGTCGGAGAGGTCAACGAAACGATTAACGGCTTTCAGATTGCGCACCCGGAGGTGACGCAAAAAGATTGTATGGCTATGAGTTTGTTGACTTATGCGGTAAAACTGCAACAAATTAAAGAAGACCCCGCAAATGTTTTAACTGCGATTTTTAAACTCGAAAAAGAGCGAATCGCCGAAAAACTGAACGGTATTGAAACGCGCTTGGATGAACTGAATGTGGGTTTCGGCAACGACGAAACTACTCGGTAAAACATCCTTTTTTTCCTTTCGCAGACTCTTACACCCAAGTGTCTCGCCTTTCTCCTTGCTTTTTTACAGACACGAAAGACTCGTTTGTCTTTTTGTGAAAACTAATACATAATGGAAATAATTTTCATTTTGGTCGGCCTCGTCATCGGGGCGGCAGTCGGCTACTTTTTTGCGGCCAAATCCATCAAACAGCAGCACATCGGCAAAATCGAAGAAGCCAACGTAAAAGCGGACTTGACGATTAAAGAAGCCCGCCTGACGGCGAAAAAAATCGAAGCCGAAGCACAGAACAAAGCCGACAAAATAACGGGCAAAGCCGAGTCGGAAAACGAACGCATCAAGCAGAAGAAAATCGCGGAAGCGAAAGAAAAATTCAGCAAACTGCGCTCGCAGTACGAGGATGAAAAGTCGAAAAAACTCGTCGCGCTTAAAGAAAAAGAAGTGGAACTGCGCGGTATGCAAAAAGAATTTGACTCGAAGCAGGAGGAAATCGACGAGCAATACGAAGAGTTGAAAACCTACGAAAACGACCTCGACAGCCGCGAAGAAGAACTGAAAAGCGAACGTAAAGCCTATGACAAACGCATGAAAGGCTTGCAAAAACGCAAGGAAGAACTCGACCGCGCCACCGAAAAACAAATACAGGCACTCGAACAAGTCGCCAAACTCAGCGAAGCCGAAGCCCGCGAGCAAATCCTCGAAGCGGTCAAAGCAAAAGCCGAAAACGACGCGATGTCCATTCGCAAAGACGTGGTGGAAGAAGCCAAAGTCACCGCCAACAAAGAGGCGAAAAAAATCATCGTGCAGTCCATTCAACGCATGGCCGCCGAGATTACCATCGAAAATACGGTATCGGTTTTCAACCTCGACAGCGACGACTTGAAGGGTCAAATCATCGGGCGCGAAGGGCGTAACATCCGTGCTATCGAAGCCGCCACGGGTGCGGAAATCGTGGTCGATGATACGCCGGAAGCCATTATCATTTCCTCTTTCGACCCGATTCGTCGCGAAATCGCGCGCTTGTCGCTCAAGCGTTTGGTCGCCGACGGTCGTATTCATCCGTCACGCATTGAGGAGGTAGTCGCCAAAACGCGCAAACAACTGACCGAGCAAATCGTCGAAATCGGTGAGCGCACGGTCATCGACTTAGACATTCACGGTTTGAACCCTTATCTGATAAAAATGGTCGGTCGGATGCGTTTCCGCTCGTCTTACGGACAAAATCTGCTGAAACACTCCATCGAAACCGCTAACCTCTGCGCCGTCATGGCCGCCGAACTCGGTCTGTCGCCCAAGCAAGCTAAACTCGCTAAGCGCGCGGGTCTGCTGCACGACATCGGCAAAGTGAGCGAAGAAGATACCGAAATGAGCCACGCGATTTACGGGATGGAAATCTGTAAAAAATACAAGGAAAGTGCCGTCGTTATCAACGCCGTAGGCGCGCACCACGACGAGATTGAAATGACCAACATCATCTCGCCGATAGTGCAGGCCTGTGATGCCATCTCGGGCGCAAGACCGGGCGCACGCCGCGAAATACTCGACAGCTATATGAAGCGCATCGGCGAACTCGAAGAAATTGCCATGTCGCACGACGGCGTCCAAAAAGTATTCGCCATGCAGGCAGGTCGCGACCTGCGCGTCATCGTCGAAAGCGAAAAGGTCACGGACAAACGCGCCGAAGAATTGAGCTTTATGATTTCGGAAAAAATACAAGAAAGTATGCAGTACCCGGGTCAGATTAAAGTGACGGTGATACGGGAGAAGCGGGCGGTTTCGTTTGCACGATAAGAGGAGAGAGGAGTCAGGAGAGAGGGGAGAGGAGTCAGGGGAGAGGAGAGAGAGGCGTACGTGTTAATGCCAAAGGCATGGTATCTTTCAGCCCGGTATGCAGTTCCGCAAGGAAAGGAATGCCGGGGAGGTGAGAGAGCCGCTTCCCTACAAATGCCGGCGGCATGAGGCACTTCAGTCCGGCTTGCCACTCATGGTATGTAAATGCCGGGAAAACGAAAATACCGGAAAGAATGATTAAAGCCGTTTTGAGTCAATTGCTCAAAACGGCTTTTTGTTTTCTAATCCCGGTCAGAAAAAGTTAAGCCCCTCTCCCCTCTCCCCTCTCCCCTCTCCCCTAAACACAACCTTCCGTCCCCATAAATCGTTATTCATGTCTATACATCAAATTCAGAAAATCATCGAAAATGGACACAACAAAAAAACTTCTCCTCATCGGTAACAGCAACCCTTCACAAGTCGGCGACGGCTTTTTCATTCGCCGTGCATTACCCAATCGCCGCTACCCGAATATCAGCCCTTTCCTGATGTTAGACCACGCCGAGCCGACCTATTTCGAGCCGAGCGAAAAACCCAAAGGCGTGGACGCACACCCGCACCGAGGCTTTGAAACCGTGACGATTGTCTATGACGGCGCACTGGAACACCGTGACAGCGCAGGCAATTACGGCAAACTCTTCGCCGGCGATGTGCAATGGATGACGGCGGCAAGCGGTATCGTTCACGAAGAAAAACACGAGAAAGAATTTTCCGAAAAGGGCGGCACTTTAGAGATGATTCAACTGTGGGTCAATCTGCCGGCGAAGGATAAAATGTCACCGCCCAAGTATCAGGATATTCGCAGCGCGGATATTCCGACGGTAAAAACGCCGGACGGAAAAGGCAAAGTCCGCGTCATTGCGGGAAATTTCGGCGATATAAAAGGCGCAGCCGATACTTTTACGCCCGTCACAATTTTGGATGTGCATTTGCAGGAAGGCGGCGAGACAAATTTGCATTTAGAAGAAAATACCAACACCATCATTTATATCCTCGACGGGGCGGCGAGATTTAATGAAGAAGAAAATGCACAAACCGGCACTGCGGCTTTCTTTCACGCAAAAGGCACGGACATTCACATCAAAGCGGAAAAAGATACAAAACTGTTGGTGCTGAACGGCGAGCCGATTAACGAACCGGTGGCTTCCTACGGCCCTTTTGTAATGAACACACAGGAGGAAATCGTGGCGGCCATCCATGATTTTAACGCAGGCAAAATGGGAGGGATTGGTTGATAGTTGGTGGTTGGTAGTTGGTGGACGGCTTTCGTATTTTGTCGGGCTGTTGTCCTTCATCTCAATTCTCATTTTTTGCATAATTCATTTTTAAACGAATGCTGTTCTTTCCTGACTTCTGCGGATAAGAACATCATTTTTTCTTCTGAAATACAACAATTCCCTACCCTTTTGCATCTTTAGAAAAGCGACTTCTTTTCTAAAATTCAGCGTTATGAAAAAACTCCTTTTTCTTTTTCCTCTTCTCTTCTTCGGCACGACTGTGCAGGCACAAAAATATCTGCCCGGTCTGTGGTCGGGTACGCTGACGCAAGGCGAAGACACTTACCGCGTGGAGATTTTTCTGATTCGCAACCAAGATTATTTGACGGGGCAATCCTACGTTTATCTGCCGAACGGCGAAGTCACCGCCTCCGAAATCAGGGGTAAACTGCACCAAGATTTGTCGATGAATGTGTACGACACCAAAATCGTCAAACCCGATGCGGAAGTCCGCAGCGACTCGCTGCACTTTCAACGGCATTTTCAGTTATTGTACAGTCGCAGTTTTGATGAATTGGAGCTGCGCGGCTATTGGCAGGATTGGCACCACTCGGCGGGCGACCCGCAGCGCAGACAGGGAAAAATTATTTTGCGACGGAAGGCGAGTAAAGCGTAAAATTTCCTGCTTAAAATTCCGTACTTTTGGGCATTCATTCAAAACCTCTTCTAAAGTAATAAAATTTCTTGCTTCATGTCCGAAAGTAAAATGAAAGTTCTCGTCACCGGCGGCTGCGGCTACATCGGCAGTCATACCTTGGTCGATTTGATTGATAACGGCTACGAGGTCGTTTCCGCAGATAATTTGTCCAACAGCACCGAAGATGCGCTCGCGGGCGTAGAAAAAATTACCGGTGTCAAAGTCAAAAACTACCGCGTGGATTTAACCGATTTGGCGGCGACCCGTGCGATTTTTCAGGAAAACCCGGACATCGAAGGCATCATTCATTTTGCCGCTTATAAAAGTGTCGGCGACTCGGTTTTTAATCCGCTCGGCTACTTTCACAATAACATCAACAGCCTGTTGAACGTCCTGTACTGCGCCGAAGAGTACAACGCCCCTCACTTCATTTTCAGTTCTTCCTGCTCCGTTTACGGCAATACCGACGCGCTGCCCGTGGTCGAAAGCACGCCTTTTCAAGAAGCGGAAAGCCCTTACGCGCGCACCAAACAAATGGGCGAACAAATTATCCGTGATTTTGCCGGCAAAGACGGCAAAGTCAGTTCGGTCATTCTCCGCTACTTCAATCCGGCGGGCGCACACGAGACCGCACAACTCGGCGAGGCAGCCAGCAATCCCGCGACTAATTTGGTTCCCGTTATCACCGAAACCGCCATTGGCAAGCGCGAAAGCATGACCGTTTTCGGTGACAATTATAATACCCGAGACGGTAGCTGCGTGCGCGATTACATCCACGTCATGGACTTGGCGAATGCACACGTCAAGTCGCTTGAATATTTGGCGGAAGGAAAAAACGCAACCAAAGCGGACATTTTCAACGTCGGTATCGGCGAAGGGGTGACGGTTTTGGAAGCCATCAACGCTTTTGAAAAAACGGCGGACAAAAAGTTGAATTATCAAATCGGCGACCGACGTGCCGGCGATGTCGTCGCGGTGTATGCCGATCCGAATAACTCAATGACCAAACTCGATTGGGAACCGAAAAGAAACATCGACGAAATCATGCGCACCGCGTGGAATTGGGAGAAAGCGCGGACGGCTTGAAATGTTGTTTACGGGCTTAGGCGTTGAGGCGTTTAAATTTGCCCGGAGCAGCTAAACCTTTAAACGCCTAAACTTTAAACAAGAAAATTTTGCCATGAAAAAACTCCTCACTCCTTTGTTTCTGCTCCTCTTTTTCACTACCGGCTTTGCCCAGGAAAAAGAAGACTTGGCCGCCCTGCCCGAAGCGGAGCGCATTGAAATTACGGCAACCGCCCTGCGCGAAATCAAAAGCGGAGAGGCCGCCCTCATCGTGCGCTTGCCGAGCAACCATCGAAAAATGACGGAGCTGGAGCGACTCGCACAGAGCGACAATTTGACACCGCAAAAAGCCGCCCGCATGAAAGAAATGTTAGCTGTCACACGCGCTATTACTCCCGCTTTTAACGGTCGCTTGATGACGGCTTTCGCCGAAAATTTCACTTTCGCCCAACCACTGTTTATGCACGATACCGCCTCCGTGAGTTTAAAAAACGGCGTTACTTCCGGCATTTTTTTGGATAAAATCATTCAGCCCGACGCCGATATTACCATGCAGCAAGATAAATATTATATTTTGGATGTAGAATACGAGGGCTTTCCGGAAGCGATGAACGCGACCGATTTCGATATTATAAATGCGAATTTAGAAAAGTTACCCGCGCCCTTTCCGCAAAGTGCCTACGGCGGTTTTTTCCTCAACATGGGCTTACTTTTCAATAAAGACATCGCCGACAAGCAAGCCAAAGTCATGAACGCCATGACCGAAAAATACAACCGAAAACTCACGAAAGCCCACGCCAAATACGTCGAAAACTAACACAGCACATTCCAAACCGAATTATGAAATTTTTGCCCTTATTTTCTTTATTGTTGCTCTTTGCCTGCGGCGAAAAATCGAACGGCGAGTCCGTACAACACAAGCCCGCCGCCCTGCCCGTTGCCGCCGTCGAGGAAACGACCGTGACTGAGATTGAAGTCGATACCGTTTTTACCATCGACTACATTACCGGCAAATTCGAGCCCGCCGAGCACCCCGATTTTACGGAAATAAATCCGCCCCTCTCCGACCGAAAACGCTACCTGCGCAAAGACGTCCTCGCCGCTTTTACCGCTATGCGAGACGCTGCCGCCAAAGACGGAGTTACTTTAAAGGTGAAATCCGCCACCCGCAACTTTGCCAACCAAAAACGCATCTGGGAAAATAAATGGACGGGAGAAACCAAAATTGAAGGCGGAAAAAACGCCGCCGAAACCTGGAAAGACCCGAAAGAACGCGCGCTCACTATTTTGAAATGGAGCAGTATGCCCGGCACCTCGCGTCACCATTGGGGCACCGACATCGACATCAATGCTTTTGAAAATGATTACTTCGCCGCCGGTCGCGGTCTGAAAGAATACAACTGGCTGACGGAAAACGCCGCCGGTTTCGGATTTTGTCAGGTCTATACCGAAAAGAATGCCGACCGCCCGACCGGTTACAATGAAGAAAAATGGCACTGGACGTACCTGCCCGTCGCCAAGCAACTGACGCAAATCGCCGAAGAAAAAATGACGGATGATATGATTTCCGGCTTCAAAGGCGCTGAAGTCGCCGGCGAGGTCGGTATGGTCGAAAACTTCATCTTGGGTATCAATCGCGCCTGCTTATGAGTTTCGATTAAACACTTCAACGATTCAACAACAAAGACAACTTGCTAAAAAAACTCGCCGGCGAAACGGTCATTTACGGTCTCAGCAGCATCATCGGTCGTATGGTGACCTTTTTGCTGACACCGCTTTACACTTATAATTTTCCGACCGAAGATTACGGTGTCGTCATTTATCTTTATTCTCTCGTTGCCTTCCTCATGGTAATTTTTATTTACCGCATGGAGAGCGCGTATTTTCGCTTCGGCACCGACGCCGAAACCCGCGAAAGTGCCTTTTCAACCGCCTTACTTTCCGTCGTTTCCACCTCCGTTATTTTCGCGGGAATTATGCTTTTCTTTTCTCGCTTTATTGCCGTCGATTTGATGAATTATCCGCCGTCTTACGCATTGTACGTCAGCATGTTTGCGGGTATTTTAGCATTCGATGTCATTGCCGAAATCCCTTTTGCGCGGCTGCGTTTGGAGGGGAAAGCCCTGCGTTTTGCGATTTTAAAATTGACGAGCATCGGCGTCAATGTAGGTTTAAATTTATTTTTCATCGTCCTGTGTCCGTGGATTTTGGAGCAGGGTGCGGGGCATTTTGCCTATGATTTTATCGAAAAAATTTATAACCCGACCTTCGGTGTCGGTTATATTTTCGTTGCCAATTTAGCGGCGAGCAGTTTAGTTTTACTGCTGCTTATTCCCGATTTTCTGCGGACTAAGTACACCTTCGACCCTGCGCTGTGGCGCAAGATGTTCGTGTGGGCGGCACCGCTGATTTTAGCGGGTTTGGCGGGCATTGCCAACGAGGTCATCGACCGGGTAATGCTCAAATATTTACTGCCCGAAAACATCGCAGATTCCGAACTCGGTATCTACGGTGCCTGCTACAAATTAGCGGTCATCATGGCACTTTTCACCCAAGCCTTTCGCTACGCCGCCGAGCCGTTTTTCTTCGCCCAAAAGAAAAATAAAGACTCCAAAGAACTTTATGCCGCCATCGGTAAATACTTCGCCGTCGTCGGTTTGGTCGCCTTTCTCGTCGTCACTTTTTACATCGACCTCTTCCAATATTTAGTCGATGAACCGTACCGCGAAGGTCTGAAAATCGTTCCCGTTTTGCTCTTAGCCAATCTGTTTTTGGGATTGTATTATAACCTCTCCGTGTGGTACAAACTCACGGACAAAACCCGTTGGGGCGGCTACATTATGGCGGTCGGCGCGGTGATTACGGTCGTTTTAAATTGGTGGTGGATTCCCAAAATCGGTTACATGGGTTCGGCGTGGGCGACTTTGATTTGCTACGTTTCGGTCACGGCAATTAGTTATGTTTTAGGACAGAAATATTTCCCCGTGCCGTATGACTTAAAGCGCATTTTCGGTTACATTTTTATCGCCGTCGCTTTTTACTTTTTGTCTTTGTGGATGAGAAATGCGGTCGGCGGAGACTTGACTTCCGTGTTGATTTCTAATACGGCTTTGTTGCTCTTATATTTTGTTATTTTGTTTCAAGCGGAAAGAAAATTGCTGCGGAAGTTCTTTGCGTAGTATTGATTTCAGTCGATAGGCTCTTTTTTAGCAAGTCCCGACCCCGGTCGGGACGCTACGGTTTTTTGACAAAGTCCGGAACTGAATACGACTCGATAAAGTTATGCTCCCGAACAAAAAAACTTTATCATGTTAAAAGAACTCATTCTGCGACACGGCAAGGAAAAAGTCAACACTTTGACTAAATATCCTTCCGTTTTGACCCTGCACCGCTTCGGGCAGCGGGGACGACTCACCGACGTACTCACTACCGATATTACGGGCGAAAAAATGTTTGCTTCCGAAAAAATCGACGGGACAAATGTCAGAATCGTGTGTTGGCAGGATGAATTTCTCATCGGTTCGCGCAATTTTTTACTGCACTACTCCAAGGATTTATTTTGGGATGAAGCCGGCGGCATCGTCCGGCAAATTTTCGATTTGAAAATCCCTGTCTTACAACCTGACCGCATGACTGTCGTTTACGGCGAATTATTCGGCGGTAAAATCACCGGCGGCTCGAAAAATTACGGTAAAGAAAAACACGGTTTTCGCGTTTTCGATGTCGCCGTTTTCGATGATTTGTCAATACTCGACGGCTCAACGGATGAGATTTCAGCTTGGCGTGAAAGCTCGCTCGACTCTTCCGTTGACAATACTTTGCGCTACGGACAAAATTTTGTCAACCCGGATGAATTGCAAAATTTCGGCTACGATTTGGTTCCCGAAGTCGCGTTCGACCTCCCCGATTTTCGACACGAAACAGTCATGGCTGCTTTGCAAAAGTATTTGCCCGAAACCAACGTCGCGCTTTCCGACAGTGCACGGAAAGTCCCGGAGGGCGTCATCTTGCGCAATTTCGACCGCACGAAAATTGTCAAACTGCGCTTGGAAGATTATGCGCGGACTTTGCGGAAGCGATAAACGAAGAAAAAGCTGAACGAGTGATTGTTCGGCTTTTTTTCTGCCCGATTGTTTCTACTCAAGGTTACTTGCAGCTTTTACCTTAGACGCGTTTTCCCGCGTCTCTACACACCCGGCTTCTGCAGTTAATCAAAAGTATAATATTTATCAACGCTCAACCCTCGACCGACAACTAACGTTACTGCTTGTAAAGACCGGCTAATTCCGCTACCTTTGCGGCGCGAAAAAACAGGCACTTTGCTGCGGCTCTTTAGGAGCGACACCACCGCATTTTTCAGAAAAAAGGGCGGTTTTTTCGTTTAAATCACGAAACACGAATTTTTCGAAATTCTAAAAAATAAAACCAAAAAGAAGAAATAATTTATGGCGCAGGTAGATTTGATAATGCCGAAAATGGGCGAAAGTATCACGGAAGCCACCATCTTGGAATGGTTGAAGCAGCCCGGCGATACCGTGGAATTGGACGAAAATGTATTGTTGATTGCCACTGACAAAGTAGATTCCGAAGTGCCCTCACCGGTCGCCGGAGTACTCAAAGAGATACTTTTTGAGGTGGATGACGTTGTGGAAGTCGGTAAGGCTATCGCCGTAATCACCACCGAAGCGGAGGCAGACGATACGCCTCCCGCGCCCGCAGCACCGACACCCGCCGCGCAAAGCAACGGCAGTGCAACCGCGCAAAAACAAGATAATTCGGCAGCTCCCGCGCCGGTCACGGCAGCCGTCAGCGACTCCGGCCCCGTCGGTAAGACGGACAGCAACGGGCGTTTTTATTCGCCTTTGGTGCGCACTATGGCCGAAAAAGAAGGCATCGGCATCGCCGAACTCGCCACCGTTGCCGGCAGCGGCAAAGACGGCAGAGTGACGAAAAAAGATATGCTGGAGTACCTCGATAACCGAGGCAATGCCCCGCAGGCTGCTCCCGTAGCGACACCCGCTCCGCAGCAGCGTTCACAACCCGTTTCCGCCCCCGCACCGACGCCGAGTGCGCCGCGTGTACAAACTTCCGGCGATACGGAAATCGTCGAGATGGACAGAATGCGCCGCCTTATCGCCGACCACATGGTGATGTCGAAGCACACTTCGCCGCACGTTACCTCTTTCATCGAGGCCGATGTGACGAATATGGTCAACTGGCGCAACAAAGTGAAAGGCGAATTTCAGAAAAAACACGGTCAGAAAATTACCTTCACGCCGATTATTTTGGAAGCAGTCGCAAAGGCAATCGTCGATTTTCCGATGATAAACGTTTCGGTGGACGGCACGAATATTATCGTTCACAAAAACATCAATATCGGCATGGCAGCCGCTTTGCCGTCGGGTAATTTGATTGTTCCCGTCATCAAAAATGCGGACGAAAAGAATATTTTAGGCTTGACTAAAACCGTCAACGACCTCGCCGGTCGCGCCCGTGCCAACAAGTTAAAGCCCGACGAAATTCAGGGCGGCACCTTCACGCTGACCAACGTCGGCACCTTCGGAAATGTGATGGGTACGCCGATTATCAACCAGCCGCAGGTGGCGATTATGGCGGCGGGTGCCATCCGTAAAAAGCCCGCAGTCATGGAAACCGAATACGGCGACGTTATTGCCGTGCGGCAGTTGATGTTCCTGTCTCTGTCGTATGACCACCGCGTGGTGGACGGCTTTTTAGGCGGTTCATTTCTGCGCCGCGTCGGTGATTATTTGGAAAAATTTGACCATACGCAGACGATTTAAAAGAAGCAATAAACGAAAAGTGAGTGCGTGCGGACGTACTCACTTTTTTTGTTTTTAACCACGAAAAGTACAAAAGGCACTAAACGTCTCTAAACACTCTAACCCACAAACAATTCAAACTAACAAACAACTCAAACCAACAAACCACTCCAACATTTCAAACCCTTTTTTCCCGCTCGACGGCATCAGCAATGCGGCATTCAAAAATCGAATTTCAATTAAAAAAAAACGACTACAACCATTCAAACCCACAAACCACTCCAACCCTACAAACTCGTTTTCCAATTAACAAAATCAAAAAAACCGAATCGAAAACACTAATCTCCCGTAATTTACCGTACAAATGAAGTAAAGTTTTTACATTTGAGATTAGAACAAACGGTACGCGCCGAGTCTTATTTATATTTCGCCGTATCGCTCACATAAACATAGCTTTTTTCGTCAAATATTCGGTATGAATTTGTCTAAATTTTTCACTGTTTTCCTTTGTTTTACCTGCTTTGTGCTGTCGGCGCAAGATGCTAAAACGTACAAAAAACTCGGTGAAAGGTACTACGAAACCGAGAAATACCGCGAGGCTTTGGATGCCTTTTTGCGTTATCACGACTCAAAACCGACCGACTTGGAGGTGAAAGAGAAAATCGGAATTTGCTATTATTTCACAAATAATATTCCCGAGGCGCGGCGCTTTTTGTCTTACGTAGTCGAGAAAAATAAGAAACCGGACGCCGATATTTATTTCTTTTTGGGACGGACGTATCAGGCGGAAAATAAATTTAAGGAAGCCGCCGACCAATACAAAAGTTTTCTGCGCAACATCGACGAAGATAATATCAATCGACCTCTGGTGAAAGATGCCATTCGTCGCTGTGCTTTCGGTTTGCGAATGTTGGAAGACAACGCGCCCGTGATTGTGGAAAATATGGGAGAAAACGTTAACTCGACCGGCGACGATTTTCGTCCGATTTTGAGTCCGAATTATGATGACAAATTGTACTTTTCTTCCGTGCGCGCCGGCAACCTCGGCGGGCTGCGCAACGACGAGGGCTATGAAGACACCGAGCTCGGAAAGTACAGCTCCGATATGTTTTCGACGACGGTTATCAACGGCGAATGGACGGCGACCCAACCGATGAGTTACCTGCTCAACAGCCCGCGCCAAGATGTGCTTTTGGACTTCAGCGAGCAGGGCGATAAGATGTTTTTCTTTAAAGGCTACACGCGGTTCAGCGGCGATATGTTGGTCGATACTTTTAAAAGAATTGAAGAGCGTTCGTTATTTGCTTCCGAATTTGACGGACCGATAGAAATGTGGCGCGGCGATGCTTCTCCGCATTTTTTCAATGATACTTTGCTGCTTTTTGCCTCGGCGCGGGCGGGCGGCTACGGCGGTTTGGATTTGTACATTACCCGCAAAACGGACGACGGTTGGCAGACGCCCGAAAATCTCGGACCGCAGGTTAATTCCGCTTACGACGAAAATACACCTTACCTCGCCAACGACGGTCGCACGCTGTACTTCAGCTCCAATCGCGCCGACCGCAGCATGGGCGGTTACGATATTTTGCAATCCTACTTTACCGACCGCACGGCTACCTGGAGCAAGCCGATTAATTTAAAAATGCCGATAAATTCGTCGGGTGACGACAAAGATTTTCGCTTGTCAAAAGACGGTTTAAAAGCATTTTTCTCCTCATCGCGTAAGACGGGAATGGGGCAAAACGACCTTTACGTGGCTTACTTTCGGGAGAAGCAAAAAGAGGTTTTCCGCAATCCGAATCTGACGGTTTTCGCGGATGTTTTGGAATTAAATCGACTGCGGGCGGCGGCAAAAGCCAATCCGGGCAACGGTAAAGCGGGCAACGCGGATATTCCGGGATTGACCGAAGAAGAAATTACAACTTACGAAGTCGAGTCGCTTTTTTACGACAAAGACGGTACGGTGGTCAACTTAAAAAACACCGGTAAACTCAAAAAACTCGCCAAACTCGCCGCACAATATCCGCAGCTGACTTTCTTGTTGACGGCGCATTCCGACGGCTCCGACCCCGTGGCTTTCGACCTTTATTTTTCGATAAAAAAAGCGGAACAGGCTGCCGATTATTTAATCGACCAAGGCGTGAAACCGAGTCGCATCGTCGTCAAAGGTTACGGTTCGGCTTTCCCGATTGCTAAAGGCGAAGTGAACGGTATCGAGAATATCATCGGACAGCGACTGAACCGCCGCGTGGATGTGAATGTGGAAAATGTCGGTGACTTGCCGATACGCATCGAAGTCGTCGAGCCGGAAGTGAGCAAAGAGATGAAAACGCTGACGGCGAAATTGATTACCAACGGCACCAAAGGGCTTTCTTACAAAGTACAAATCGCCGCCATCAAGCAAATGTATAAAGGCGATATGATTTTCAAATACCCGAATGCGATGGCGGAACGACCGATGGACTCGGAGAATTATCGCTACACGGTAGGTATGTATAAGACATTTAATTCCGCTGACCAACTCAAAAACGACTTGATTAAACAGGGTGTCGGCGATGCGTTCGTGGTGCCTTACATGAACGGGGTTCGGCTTTCCGAGAATGAAATTGTTTTGTACGCGGAGGTATATCCGGATTTGAAAAATCTGGTGGAGGCGGTGGGGAATTAGCATTTTTCCCGTATTCCGTCCCTCCCGGCATTCCGTTCTTACGGAACTGCATACCGGGCTGATGTGCCTCGTGCCGTTGGCACTTTTTTGACTATTACCTTTCCGTAGCGGAGATTAAATCTCCGAAAAAAACCGCGTTCAAAAATATCCGATTGGTGCCGTACCAAAAGGCGCGGAAATTCGGATTGTCGGCGAAGCAAATTACCTTTCCTCTGCCCTCGCCGCTCACGATGACGGCAGCGGAATTTTTCAGATTTTCTAAATTGTTTTTTGAAATATAGCCGCTCAACAGCGGACGGTCGGTGTATTTGAAAGGCGTGGCGTAAGCATTTTTTGTCGGCTCGAAAAAGAGCGTGCCGCGTCGGAAAACAGGTAGATTTTCATCGGACAAGCCGAAAGCTAACGGGTGAGTTAAGTCAGCTTTCGTCTGAAAAATCGCGCCGCCGATAACTTCCGCGCCGTAGTCACGGTTGCGACTGACGTAGGGACGTTGTTCTCCTTTACTGTCTGCTTCTTGTTTTTGTACTACCGAAAAATTTGCCGCGCCGATGCCTTTCAGCCAAGTAGCTGCGCGTTTCATCGCTACGATTGTACCGCCGCGTTGCACCCAACTCTTCAACTCTTTTTTTCCTTGCTCGCTTACACCGCTATACGAACCGTCCGCCATGACGATGACGTCGTAACGGTCCAAATCCACGCGCCCGAGGCGACTTGTTTCCAGCAGCGTCGTCGGAATATCCATGCGGTAATCGAGCAAGTGCCAAACCTCGCCTGCGTCGTAGGAGTTTGTTCCGCTGCCCGTGAGGAGCGCGATTTTTTTCGGTGATAAAGCCGCAAAAGTCGGACTGCCGAGGTAGCCGCCGGCTTGACTTTCGCCGCTGTCGGCAGCCGTGATACTGACACCGGATTTGCGGGCGGCTTGACCGACTAAGTCGTGGACTTCCGCCGGCGTTCTGTCTTGGTTTTGGACGGAAATGAGAACCGTGCCGCGTTGATAAGTTTTTCCGTCGGCGGCAGTAAAGGGTTCGGTTGCCAACTCGGTGCGCAGTCCGTTTTGTTGTAAAAAATTCAGTGCTTTGGGAAAGTAGTAGGCGTCGCGCTGCATCAGGTAGGCGTAGTCGCTGTATGCGGGCAGGTCAGTGTTGCGCAGTTCTTCGATTTTCAATTTTTCGCCTAAATTATAACCGCCTTCCAAGGCGGCGTAGTCCAAATCAAAAGCCAAGGGCAAAGTCCACGCCGATACATCATAAAACAGGCTGTCTTTAAAAGTTGTCGAAGTTTCAAACATCGCGCGGATGAGGCGATTTTGGGTCTGCGCCAACGGGACGACTACGGCGTTTTCGGGCGTAAATTGTGTGTCGTTTCTTTCGATATTTCTCTCCGGTCGGTATAGGTCGATTTGATGCGCCGCCAGCATTTCCGTGAAGCGGTACAGACGCGCCTTGTCGGCTCCCGCAGAAAAAACGTAGGCTTTCGTTTTGGCTTTTGCGGCTTCTTTTTGCGCGTTGCGATAAAAATTTTGTTGGTAAGTCAGCAAATCTTTTTTCAGTTCTTTTGCCGCTTTAAAAGTAGAAAAAGAGGTCGTGACCTGATTGCGAATCGTAAACGGAAATTCCAAAAGTCCGTGCTCGGTGTCCTGCGCATGACCGCGCGAACTTGCCTGCTCAAAGAGAATACCGACCGCCCCGTTGATGTCCGGATAAGTCGAGCCTTTGCCGTAATAAAAATCGTCAAAACTCTCCTGCGAGTAATACAGCGAGCCGATTTTGTCAAGCGCGGCGGCGTGATAGCGCGAAATTTCGTACGTCAAATCTTGATTTTTCCGGGGTGTCAACGGATTGGTACGGTCGGGCACACCGGGCTGAAAAAAGAAAGTCGCATTCGGACTCATCTCATGGTGGTCGGTCAGCACATTGGGTTTCCAGGCATGAAAGTTGCGGATGCGCGCCCGACTCTCCGGGTGCTGCACGGGCAGCCAGTCGCGGTTGAGGTCAAACCAGTAGTGGTTGGTGCGACCGCGCGGCCAGGGTTCATTTAGTTCTCGACTCTGCGGGTCGCTGACGAGATTTTTTCCTTTGTTGGAATTTGCCCAACCGGCGAAACGTTGCAGCCCGTCGGGATTGTAACAAGGGTCGAGCAAAATGACGGTTTCCGAGAGTAATTCTTCGACTTCTTTCCCCTGCCCCGCCGCCAAATAGTAGGCGACGAGCGGTGCGGCATTCGAGCCGCTGCTTTCGTTGCCGTGGATGCTGTAACCCGCATATACCACCGCCGGCATTTTATCCAAGTCACGTTTTTCCGTATCGTTCGGGTCGGAAAGAGCAACGTGTGCCGCCTGAATGTCGCTGATATTTTTCTGATTTTTTTCGGAAGTAACGGTGAGTAAAAGCAGCGGTCTGCCTTCGTAGCTGCGTCCCGTTTCGATGAGGGTAACGCGCTCGCTTGCCTGTGCGAGGGCGCGCATGTAGTACACGAGTTGGTCGTGTGAGATGTGGTTTTCTCCGATTTGATAACCCAAAATTTGCTCGGGCGTCGGCACTTTTTCATCGTAGCTAATATCGGGCAGGTAGTAGGTCAGCGGTTGTTTTTGGGCATTGCCGAAGGTGAGAAAGCAAAGAAAAAAGAGGACGGTGAGCAGAGATTTCATGTAGGAAACTTTGTGGCAATACGACGATTTGTTGAATTTTGATTGTTTTCTTTTTGAACCTGATTTTTATGATTCTTATGATTGGTTATGATGTGCATTTTACTTCGTAAAATCTCCCTCGTTTACAATCAAAATAACTATCAATCATTTATAAATCGAAGCTGTTGCAGTAATTTTATTTTCAGCAAAACTAAGAAAAAATCCTTTCCCTCGCAGCAACGGAGAGAAAGGATTTTGTGTCAATAATTTTGTACGGCAAGACCCGGCATTAAGCCGTTTCAAACTCGACCGCATCTTCCATCGCTTCTTCCACGCTTTCGCCGTCTTCCACTTCATCGACTTCGTAGCGTAAGTTGTCGATAATGAAATTTTGTCGCTGCGGCGTGTTTTTGCCCATGTAGTACGCCAAAACGTTTTCCAAGTCCGTTTCTTTTTGCAGAACCACGGGTTCCAGACGAATATTTTCGCCGATAAAATCACCGAACTCCGAAGGAGAAATCTCACCGAGACCTTTAAATCGCGTAATCTCCGCCTTGCCGCGCAGTGCCGTAATCGCGTCCTGCTTTTCCTTTTCACTGTAACAATAGTAAGTTTTTTTCTTATCGCGGACGCGGAACAAGGGCGTTTGCAAGATGTACAAATGACCGTTGCGCACTAAGTCCGGGAAAAATTGCAGGAAAAAAGTCAACAGCAGCAAGCGAATGTGCATCCCATCGACATCGGCATCGGTAGCGATGACGACGCGGGAATAGCGCAGATTTTCAATACCGTCTTCGATGTTGAGGGCGTGTTGCAGCAGGTTTAATTCTTCGTTTTGATAAACGAGTTTTTTCGTCTGACCGTAGCAGTTCAGCGGCTTACCGCGCAGCGAGAAAACGGCCTGCGTTTCTACGTTGCGGGCTTTGGTAATCGAGCCGCTCGCCGAGTCCCCCTCCGTGATGAAGATGGTCGTGGCATTACGAATATCTTCGTCGGTTTTGTTGGGTTTGTCATCAAAGTGCTTGCGGCAGTCGCGCAATTTTTTGTTATGAACATTGGCTTTTTTCGCCCGCTGATTGGCGAGTTTTTTAATACCGGCTATCTCCGTGCGCTCGCGCTCGCTTTGTTTAATGCGGTTTTCGAGTGCCTGCGCGACTTCCGGATTTTTGTGCAAAAAGTTATCTAATTCCTTTTTGACAAAATCATTGATGAACAAACGCACCGTCGGGCTGTCGGGTCCCATGTCGATAGAGCCGAGCTTGGTTTTGGTTTGCGACTCAAAAACCGGTTCTTCGACACGCACCGAAATTGCCGCGATAATTGAAGTCCGCACGTCTTTGGTGTCGTAGTTCTTGCCGTAAAAATCGCGCACCGTTTTCACAATCGCCTCTTTGAAAGCGTTGAGGTGCGTACCGCCCTGCGTCGTATTTTGCCCGTTGACGAAGGAGTAATATTGCTCGCCGTACTGATTGCCGTGCGTCATCGCAATTTCGATGTCATCGCCTTTCAGGTGAATAATCGGGTAGCGAATCAAGTCCGGGTCGGTCTGATTTGACAACAAATCGAGCAGTCCGTTTTTGGAGTACAGCGTTTTGTTGTTGTAGTTGATGCGCAGACCCGCGTTAAGGTAAGCGTAGTTCCAAAGTTGTGTTTCGACGTAGTCCGCACGAAATTTATAATTCTTAAAAATCTCCGGGTCGGGCTTAAAGCTGACGCGCGTTCCGTTGGGTTCGGTCGTTTTTTTGGGGCGGTGTTCTTTTATCAATTCGCCGCGCGAAAACTCCGCCGCTTTGGCTTTATTTTCCCGCACCGCCTCTACGATGAATTGCTCGGAAAGGGCATTCACCGCCTTCGTACCGACCCCGTTCAGACCGACGGATTTTTTAAATGCTTTGCTGTCGTACTTACCGCCGGTGTTCATTTTCGATACCACATCGACCACTTTACCGAGCGGAATACCGCGTCCGAAATCGCGGATATGTACCTCGCCTTCTTCGATTTTGACGTCGATATTTTTACCGTGCCCCATGACATACTCATCGATGGAGTTGTCAAAAACCTCTTTGAGTAAAATGTAAATCCCGTCGTCGGGCGCGGAGCCGTCGCCGAGTTTACCGATGTACATGCCGGGGCGCAGGCGAATGTGTTCTTTCCAGTCGAGCGACCGGATATTATCTTCCGTATAAGCTGCTTCTGCCATTGATTCTTATTTTTTACAAGTATGTTCTGTCTTTTTCCTCAAACCTTTCCGCCGCCTTTGAGTTAAATCTATCGAACGACAAAGATAAACAAAATCAACAAAAAGTTTTAAAAATAATTGATTTTTGTTTTAAAATTTTTCCTGATTGTTTATGCTTTCATCTCGGTCGAAGGTAAGAGGTACTTGTTTTTTGACAATTCGAAAAAATACCGAACGGTTTCGTTTATTCAGTAAAAAGTACCCCGTACCTCGGATAAATTTATTTCATTCACAAAGTAATTTTCCTCTGCAAGTACAACAAAAATACCGCAATCATCCCGCTATGCAGCTTTTCTGCGCTTCTTTGCAAAAAGAAACGCGGTTGCAACTGATATTTACGGTGCTGATGTTGCTTTGCGGGCTGCTGCTGACGGTCAATTTCTTTCCGCAAAGTCCGATTTTGGCGGCGGCGGGTTTGTCATTGCTCTTTTTCGGCGGCTATATTTTGACGATCGTTTTGAGTCGATTTAGTTTGGAAAATAATCCGCTTTTAAAAATTATCAATACCGAACCGAGGCGCATTGTGTGGGTGTACGGCTTGAACACCGAGCGGCATCCTTTCGGGCTGAACTTCATGCAAAGCGGTGTGCTGTACTTTAAACTCAACGACGGGGATGACTTCTCGGTTTCCGTGCCGGCAAAAAAACTGAAACTCGTTTCCGCCTTTCTAAATCGCGTTTTGCCGCACGCGGTCTTCGGCTACTCCAAAGAAAAGGAGAGGAAATATACGGAAAGTCCGGAGACTTTCGGTATCAGTCGGGGATTTTAAAAATAAAAAAAGTAACATTTCTTCCGGTTTTCACTTGTAAAACAATAATAATATTTTTCATCTCTCATTATTCCGACTCCAAAGTCAAACAAAATCCGTGTAAAATTATTTTTAGCCAAAAATTATACTAATTTTGTCCTATTCATTAAAACCTACCTGTAAAACTTCGCTTCCGGCGCCCGCCTTTCCTATATTCTCATGAATAGAGCTTTCTCTTTTCTCGACGACTAAACATATTTTTTTCTTCAAATAAACCGAGCGTTGCCTTCGGCTAAAAAAACAAATGACGCTTGGTTCTCTCTTTTCTCTCGACTGACTCGACTTTCAAATTCTATCCTTTCGACTGTTAAAGATCAACTTTTCTCGGACTTCCCTGCCCTCAGTCGGCTCGGCAAGTCTTATTATTCCATTCAAAACTATCAAAATGTACGAAAAATTTACGCTTTCAAGACTAACGGGGTTGCTTTGTTTGCTTTTTATTGCAAGTGCGGCATTCGCCCAAAAAGGTACGATTAAAGGTACCGTCATTGACGAAAACGGTCCGCTTATCGGTGCATCCGTCGTCATTTCAGGCACTTCAAACGGAGCCGTGACCGACATCGACGGCACTTATGACATCATCACCGAGCCGGGCACCTATACCCTTTTGGCGAGTTACATCGGTTATACTTCCGCCGAAAAAGAAGTCACCGTAGCGGCGGGTGAGGCAGTCGATGTCAACTTTACATTGTCGGAAGGTCTCGTATTTGACGAAATCGTCGTGACGGGTACGCGTGCCTCCAATCGCACGAACACCGACGCACCGGTGCCGATTGACGTCATCAATGTCAGCAAACTCACGGCGGTAGCGGCGCAGACAAGTCTGAATCAACTGCTCGACCAGACAGCTCCTTCCTTTTCATCAAAAACCCAAACGATTTCCGACGGTACCGACCACATTGACCCGGCTTCATTGCGCGGTCTCGGTCCCGATCAGGTTTTGGTCTTGCTCAACGGAAAACGCCGACACAACACTTCTTTGGTGAATGTCAACGGAACCTTCGGGCGCGGTAGTGTCGGTACGGATTTGAACGCTATTCCCGCCTCGGCGGTAGAGGTTATCGAAGTTTTGCGTGACGGTGCGGCGGCGCAGTACGGCTCGGATGCCATCGCGGGTGTGATGAATATTCGCATGAAGGAGTCGGTCAACGAACTGACGGCAAACATCACGACGGGTGCTAATTTTACGAGCGAAATCGGTCCCTTTGAAGGTGAAACGCAGGATTATGACGGCGAAGTTTTCAACCTCGGTCTCAATTACGGTTTGCCTTTGGGCGAAAAAGGCGGTTTTATCAACTTCTCGGGCGAGATGGATTTTCGCGGTGCAACCAATCGGATGCAGGAATTTTCGGGAAATATTTTTAATCGCCTGAATGCGGTAGAACGAGTGGCAACTGCAAGCGGTGTTGATATTTCGGCTTTAACTTTTGAGCAGGCACAAGCGGCCGGTCAAAACGTTTCTTACTTTTCACAGGACGTAAAAGATGCGATTGCGGGCGCGGCGGATCAAGCGGCTTTAGCGGAAATTTTGAGTGAAGATGCCACGGAAGCGGAGTTAAATGCACGCGGATTGCAACGCAGCGATTTTAATATGCGCGTCGGTCAGAGTGCCGTCAGAGGCGGTAAGTTTTTCGCTAATATGGCTCTGCCGCTCGGCGAAAATATGGAGTTTTACAGCTTCGGCGGTATCGGTTATCGTCGCGGGGAGTCGGGTTGTTTTTACCGTTTGCCGAGTCAAAATCGTACCACGACTTCTATTTATCCCAACGGAACAGTCCCGCGCATCAACTCCAATATCAAAGACCAATCCATTGCGACGGGTATTCGCGGCAGCATTGGAAATTGGGCTTTGGATTTCAGCAATGTCTATGGTCGCAACAGCTTTTTCTACAATATGACCAACACACACAACGCAACTTTGGGAGCGGCATCGCCGACGGAATTTGACGCGGGCGGACACTCCTTTGCACAAAATACGACCAATTTCGATGTCTCGCAATACATCGACATGTCGGGTATTAAGGGCGTGAACGTAGCATTCGGAGCAGAATTTCGCTACGAAAACTACATCGTCGAGCCGGGTACCGAGCAGTCTTTCGGCAATTATAATGTGAACGGAAATTTGGTGACCTCCGTCACGCCGAGTGAAGATTTAACGCGGGACTTCTTAGGCAGAAATCGCCCGTCGGGCGCGCAGTGTTTCGCGGGCTTTTTGCCTTTTAATGAAGTAGATGCCAACCGCACGAGTGCCGCCGGCTACGTCGATACGGAGTTTGATATTTCCGAGAAATTTTTGCTTGGTTTGGCTTTGCGCTACGAGGATTATTCGGATTTCGGCAATACATTTAACTATAAAGCGGTGGCGCGTTACAAGTTTACGGATAATTTCGCATTGCGGGCAGGAACTTCTACGGGTTTCCGTGCACCTTCTTTGCACCAAATTAATTTTAACCGGACTTCGACGCTTTTTGAACTGGTCAACGGCGTATCGGTTGCACAGGAAGTCGGTTTGTTTTCCAATACTTCGCGCCCGGCGCAACTGTTGGGTATTCCGCAGTTGCAAGAAGAAATTTCGCAGAATTACAGCGCGGGTATCACTTTCAAAGCACCGGAGGCAGGTCTTAAAGTGACACTTGACGGTTACCTGATTAATATTCAGGACAGAGTCATTTTGACGGGACAATTTCAGCCCGGCGATGACGAAGAATTGCAGGCATTGTTCAACCAAGCAGGCGCAACCCGAGCGGCATTTTTTGCCAACGGTATCGACACGGAGTCACGCGGCTTGGATGTAGTGGTTTCGCATTCTGTCAGTTTGGGCGAGGGAAAAACGCTGCGCAATGATTTGGCGGCAACTTTTTCCGAAACCCGTGCGGCAAGAGACTCGGACGGCAATATTATCATCCATGCTTCGGAATTGTTGGAGAGAAAAGGCTTAGTCGGTACATACTTTGACCAAACGAGCCGTATTTACTTGGAGCAAGCCGTGCCGCGCACCAAAATCTCTTTGGCGAATACTTTGTCTATGGGTAATTTCGACATTTACCTGCGCAACACTTTTTTCGGTGAAACAACAGAGGCTACCAATGAACCCATTTTCGATGCAGATTTGAACCTGCTGTCAGACGCGACTATCGACCCGTATAACGACGGAAAGTTGATAACGGATTTGAGTTTAAGCTATGCTTTCAGCCCCGATTTGGCAGTAACCCTCGGTGCGAATAATTTGCTCGACGTTTACCCCGATGTAGCCGACCCGGCGTTTCAATCTTCGGGACGCTTTGTTTACTCTCGCCGCGCACCGAACGTAAATATTCACGGTCGTTTCTTGTTTGCGCGTTTGGCGTTTACGTTGCGTTAAGAGTACGTACTTTTCTTTTGAACCTGATTATTAAGATTTTTATGAGAAGTTAAGATTTGGTTTTACTTCGTAAAACAACTCGTTCAAATCTACCGGATTACAGTCCGTAATTTTCAGCAAAGGAGATATTTATCAGAAAAAGCGGTATCGAGTCAGTTCGATACCGCTTTTCTCTTTAGTCAATCTGCAAAAAAAAATTATTCTTCCTCCGCCGCCGCCAAATGCTTCTGCCAAGCCTCCGTTCTCTTCGTCAAATCGACAAACTGTTTCACGGTCAGCCTTTCGGGGCGATTATTGAAAAATTCATCCTGCAAATACGGCGAACCTTTGAGCAGACCTTTCATGGTATTGCGCAGCATTTTGCGTCTTTGTGAAAAGGCTTGCTTGACGACGCGGCGGAACATCTTATACGAACAACCCAAGTCGTAAGGCTCACCGGTCTGCGGGTCGGTGTCGATGCGGGTCAGACGAACGACGGCACTTTGCACACGCGGCGGCGGGTTAAAATTACCGGGTTTGACGTGGAAAAGCATTTCGCCCCGGTAGTAGGCTTGGGTCAGCACGGCGATAACGCCGTAATCTTTGCCGCCCGGCGCAGCGATGATGCGCTCCGCCATTTCCTTTTGAAACATGCCGACCATTTCGGGGATTTGGTCTTTGTTGTCAATCATTTTGAAAACAATCTGCGAGGAGATATTGTACGGAAAATTGCCGATGAGACCGAAGGGTTCCGCGCCGATAATTTCTTTAAAATCGGTACGCAGAAAGTTGGCTTTGATAAGTCGCTCGGAAATTTCGGGATAGTTGTACTTCATGTACTCAATCATATCCGCGTCCGCATCGACGGCGTAGGTCTCGAAGGGTTTGCGCAGCAGATATTTGGTGAGCATGCCCTGCCCCGGACCGACTTCCAGCACTTTGCGGTAGGTATCGGTCAGCAGCAGCCCGTCGGCGATGCGCTGCGCGAAGTTTTCGTTGGTCAGAAAATGCTGTCCGTATGATTTTTTTGCTTTCAAGACTTTTTATTTTTGTGTCGGCAAAGATAGTTTTTTAAAAGGGAAGAGGAGCCGGTAGGTTTACGAGTTTAATCGTTTAGTCGTTTAGTCACTTAACCGTTTAGTCTTAAAAAACTGACAGTCAACATTTTATTTACTTTTAGACAGGGCAGTGATTAGGTTAATCTACTTTGTGTGAAAAAGGAGTCGCTTGTTTTGATTTTAACGAAAGGCAGATGTCGGATGTAATTATTCGTCCGCTCCGACGTTCTGTGAGAGGTACTTTTTATTCGATACTAAAATTTTAATTTTGTTTATGAAATTACTGTCTGCTTTTTTGTTTTCAATTTCGATATTCCCTCTTTGTGCCCAATCCGATATTTTTACCGCTGATTTTTTTGCTTTGCAGGAAAGGACGGGTGCCGAAATTTTTCTGCCCGTCGAGTCTGATTTTAAGCCGACAAAAGTTTTAGAGCAGCCTTACCAGAGATATCAGGCGGCGATACGTTCGCGTAAGGAAAAATTGGAAATTCGCTACGCTTTGACACCGTTTCAAGAGGACAATCCGTTGACTTCCGCGCCGCAGGTGCAGATGATGCGCACGGTGATGTCGGTCGGGTCAAACGATGAGGAGGCGGTGGTTGCCTATCATAAAATTTCGGAGGCGGATTTGAAATTTTTCAATGCCGATGCGGGTAAAACGGCTTTTTTCCGACCGAAAACGGGCTTCTCTTCGCTGCCTTTTTGTAAATTGGTAACGCTTTACAAAGAAGGAAAAGGTACGGTTTCGGTTTTTTATTTATTTGACGATGCGGACAATCCGGCGGTGGACGACCGCTATTACGGTTTGCGCTTTACCGAAGAGTAACTTTCACAGTTCCCGGCACGAAATTTACTGCTTTTACATGTCAGAAAAATTTAATTTGAAAGACCGATAAGACTATGAAAAAAACTACACTATTTTGCTTTTTTGCTTTTTTCCTGTTACAAAATCTCACCGCACAATACGCCGAACCGCTCGTCGAGGCAGAGCAAATGCCCTACTTCGCGGGCTGCGATAATCTGCCTGACGGCAGCAAGGAAAAACGCGCCTGTTCCAACCGAAATTTAGTCGATTTCATTTCACAAAATTTGAATTACCCCGCCAAAGCCAAATCCGAAGGAACGGAAGGCACGGTCTATGTCAGCTTTGTCGTAGCGACCGACGGGCGCGTACATTCTCCCGCGCTGTTGTACGACATCGGCGGCGACTGCGGCAATGAGGCGTTGCGGGTCGTGAATACCATGCCCCCTTTTCAGCCTGCCGTGCAGGAAGGGAAACCGGTGGAGGTTAAGTTGAATTTGCCGGTGCAATTTTCCTTGCAAAATGCGGGCGAAGAAAAAGCCGATGATTACTTTTTGTCGTGGGGCGCATTGCAGGGCAAAACGATTTCGAGAGAAGATTTACGCGAAAATTTGACCAATGAAATACTGGTACGCGACCGCGAAGGCAATGCGGTTTTGATAGATGAATTGGTTTTTACTTTTGAAAGAAACGAGAAAGTGGTGAGCGAAAAAAGTCGCGGCGAGATTAGCGAAGATTTGGAAAAAATAGCGACTAAAGCGAAGAAGGGCGGCAACTTCATCATCTCGGCAACGGTGCAGTCGGGCGGTGA
The DNA here is from genome assembly GCA_020629965.1 of Saprospiraceae bacterium. Taxonomy (GTDB): domain Bacteria; phylum Bacteroidota; class Bacteroidia; order Chitinophagales; family Saprospiraceae; genus JAHDCG01. Next base: position 174,479 of record JAHDCG010000001.1, read on the forward strand.
GTTTATTTATGTGGACAGGAGTTTTTTGGTGACGGAGTGAGTAAAGAACAGAACGCGGAGACGCAGAGTTTTTCTTTGTTCAGATTTGCTCTTGTAATTTTGTGAGAGGACGCGGAGAAGGAAAATCTCAATGATTTTTTCTCTTTCTTCAAAGTCAAGATACGAAGCTAAAAACAAATTCTGTTCGTTTTTCTTTCATGTTCACTTTTGTCGAACGATACTTTTTTCTTGAACATTACCCGACAAATAACTCAACCCAACCAACACCCCGGTCAGCCACAAAGACACCCCATAGTTAGTCTCAAAAGTATTTTCCGATAAAAAGGAAGTAAAAATAATGACGTGCCATGCCGTAAAAAGATAGTTGTGATAGTTTTTGGATTTGAAAAGCGGCGCGAAAAAACCGAGTAAAAACAGGAGTAAACCGACCAAACCCGTCCCCGCCGTCACGCTGACGAGTTGACTGTGCGGCATTTTTTCGGTAACAAGATTTTGCTTTTGGCGTACGTAAACCCTTCTCATTTCCTGCTTTAAATCTCCCGCACCGGTTCCTAATATCGGATTTTCTTCGATTATTTCTTTGGCAGCACGCAGAGAAATCCATCTTTCGCCGTCCGAAAAATTTTGTCCTTTCCCGGCGAGCGAATGCCTCAAGTCATGGTAGGTGTATCCGATTTTGTTGGACAACGAAGGCAGGAATTTTACCGCCGCAATCGGTACGGAGACAAGAAGTACTAAAGTTACTACCCCGATTTTCAGATTTCCGGATTGATAGATATACTGTAAAGTCAGGACTCCCGCTGCCGCATAAAATGCCAATAAGCCGCTGCGCACGGACAGAATGTGCAGAAAAATGAAGAGGAAAACTCCGCAGGTCAGAGCCGGAAATTTTAGTTTTTTAGTTCCTAATATTTCCTTTTGCCATCCTAAAAACAGAGCACAAAAAACGCCGCCGGCGGTCGCCAAGCTGAAGCGGATGTGACTACTCGGAGTCGGCATGGCTTTTCCGCGGTTGATGGCGTCGTTAATTTCAGTATAGTTAAAGTAATAATTTTGCAGTACCCAAACGGCGGCGACGGTAAGGGTTAAGACGAAAAAAATTCCGATAATTTGCAATTCTTTTTTGCGCAGCGCGGGTAAGGCGGCGAAGGCAAAAGGCAGCAGAATGAACGGTAATTTGATGCGCAATCTTTCTGAAAGGTACTCTAAATCAGAAGTATAAGGCGCGGAAATCAGTACTAAAAAAAAGGGAACGGTCAGCCACAGCCAATATTTACGGGCTTGTAAGTTTTTCCTTATTTCCGGGCGCAGACGCGGTCGTAAATCTTTTATTTCAAGCAACGCAGTCACCGCAAGCAACGCTGCGGCAATCGAAATCACCGCCGGCATTTCCCAAATCATGCCCGTAATTGCCGCGCAAACGTAAAGCACGGTTTGCGCGTGTGCCGAAGTCCGAAATTCTTTACTTATCTTTGAGAGTGAGATATGTGAGTCGATTTGTGAGCGAAAGGAAACAAAGGTATTATTTTTTCGGACTTTCATCGAAAAACGGGAAGGGCGGACAACCCCGACCCGGTGTTTTCCGTTGCTGCTTTATACTTTTTACTAAAATTTACAGATGAATTTAAAACTGACGGATGTCGTAAAAAATTTATTGATAATCAATGTGTTGTTTTTTATCGGAAAATTTCTTTTGCCGAACAACGGACGCATGTTGATGCTTTTTTATTTTGAAAACAAGGATGCTTTTCAACCTTTTCAGTTGGTGACGCACTTTTTTATGCACGCGGATTTCGGGCATCTTTTCTTTAATATGTTCGGTCTGATTATGTTCGGTCCGGCGTTGGAAACTGCGCTCGGCGCGAAAAAATTTCTGATACTTTATTTCGCCTGTGCGCTCGGGGCGACGGTGCTGCATACGATTATTCAATATTTCGAGATACATTATTTCGGTAATCCTAATACGGCTTACATTCCCGTACTCGGTGCTTCGGGGGCGATTTACGGGATTTTGGCGGGTTTTGCGACCAAGTTTCCGCACGTCAAGCTGGGTCTGCTTTTCTTACCAATCATGCTGCCGGCGGTTTATTTTATTTTGCTTTTGGTCGGCTACGACATCATCAGCGGTATCACGACTTTTAACAGCGGCACGGGCGGCACGGCTCACTTCGCGCACGTCGGCGGGGCGATTATCGGTTTTTTATTGATAAAGTATTGGGAAAGACACGGAATGCAGAACCGTTGGCGTTGATTCGGCGTTTAACTTTTAGGCTTTTCGCAAAATATTAAAATTAAAACAATGTTTGATTCTATCCGGGAAGATGTCAAGGCGCAGTTTCGGTCGGGCAATATGGTGACACGTATCATATTGGTCAACACCGCGTTTTTTGTGGGTATTTTAATCCTGAAATTATTGCTGAGTATTGCCGTTGACCAGTCTTTTCCGAGTCCGAGTTACGAAAAATACGTTGCACCGTTTTTAGAATTATCTTCGAGTTTTTGGACGACCCTGACCCGCCCGTGGGTGCTGTTTACGCACATGTTTATGCACTACGGTTTGTTTCATTTTATTTTTAATATGTTATGGTTGTATTGGTTCGGGCGCATTGTCGGTGATTTAATCGGCGACCGTAAAATATTACCGATTTATTTGCTTTCCGGCTTAGCGAGTGCTTTTTTGTTGATGACCGTGGCGGCGTTTAACACCCCTTTTGCCATCGGTGCAAGTGCCATCGGCGCATCGGGTGCGGTGTTTGGTTTAACGATTGCGGCAGCGACGATTGCTCCCGAGTATTCGATGCGTTTGATACTCATCGGGGATGTGCGTTTGAAATATATTGCGATGGCAGCTATTTTGTTGCAGTTGGTGGCTTTAGCGGGCAATTCAAACGCCGGCGGTACTTTCGGACACATCGGCGGTCTGATTATGGGTTATATCTATGTGGTACAACTGCGCCGAGGAAACGACTTGGCTATTCCCGTTAATCGCATTTTGGATAAAATTCAAAATTTCTTTCAAAAAGACGACCGACAAAAACCCAAGGTCGTTTATCGCAATCCTAATTTAAAAAAGAAAGGTAACAACTCTAAAGGAAACAGCGCGAGTGACATCAGTCATGAAGAAAAGCTGGATGCGATTTTGGATAAAATCAAGCAAAAAGGGATGAGCAGCCTGACAGAGGAAGAGAAAGAATTTTTGCTGAATGCGAGTAAAGAGAAATAATTTTTTTGTCATTTAAATGCTGCCTCTTTGTCTGAAGTCCTGCTTAAGCTGCTCCGTTTTTTTAATATTGTGGTGATTTTCGCCACCTTCTTCGCTTATCTGTCTCCTTTTATCAGTCCGCACGTAACGTGGTTTTTTGCGGTATTCGGTCTTTTTTACCCGGTTTTATTGACGCTCAATTTCCTTTTTTTCTTTTTCTGGCTGTGGCGCAAGAAGACGTATTGCCTTTTTTCGTTAGGCTGTATTTTGTTGGGCTGGACGCACATTAGCGGTCTGACCGGTTTCAATTTTTCGCAGGAAAAACCCACCGAACCGATTACCGTGGTGACTTTCAACGTCAGAAATTTTCGTTCGCTTTTTTGGGGCAGAAATGACAGAAGCGAGCAGCAAAAAGCATTTCGGGATGCCGTAAAAGAGGAAACGGGTAACGTAGAAATTATGTGTTTGCAGGAATTTTCGGCAACGAAACGCGCAATCGGCGGTATTAAAAAACTGTTTGACTTACCTCATTTCAAAAGATATAAGTCCCGCGGAACGGCAATTTTTTCCAAGTATCCGATAAAAGACTACGGTCGCATTGTATTTGAGGATACGGGAAACTCTTGCCTGTGGGCAGATTTAGAGATTGAAAAACAAATCGTACGCGTCTATTCCGTGCATTTGGAATCTTCTAAAATCAGCGATGCCGCCTCGCAACTTAAAAAGGACGCCAACCTGCGTGATAAAGAAACCTGGTCGGGCATTCGCGGTATTTTGGGCAGATATCGGCGCTCGACCAATCGCCGAGTGGAGCAAATTACTCAAATTAAAACACATATTGCCGAAACAGATTATCCGGTGATTGTCTGCGGAGATTTCAACGATACGCCGACTTCTTTTGTCTATCGCAAAATATCGGAAGATTTGTGTGATAATTTTAAAGAAGCGGGACGTGGTTGGGGGGCGACTTACGCGGGCAGTATTCCGATGCTGAAAATCGACTATATTTTTACTCCGCAAAAGAAATTTCGCGTTTACGAGCACGGTGTTTTAAATGACATCGATATTTCAGACCACTATCCCGTTTTTAGTCAGTTGGAGTTGAGGTAGTATCGCGGCGTTCGTATATTTTAAAAGTGTAGCGATGCTCGTTTTTCTCATCCGGCTCGTGGCTTTCCGTCGAGACTAATTTCCATTCCTTTCCGTCCAATTCCGGAAAATAAATATCTCCCTCGACTTTTAGTTCCACTTCCGTCAAATAGACTCTGTCCCAATATTTTTGGCTTTGCTCGTAAATCTGCCCGCCGCCGATTATGAATACTTCGTGTTCGCCGTTGTTGAGAGCGGCTTCCAATGCTTCTTCAATCGAGTGCGCGACGACGCAGTTGCTGACCGTGAAAAAAGGGTTGCGAGAAAGTACGACATTCGTTCGCTTGGGCAGCGGTCTGCCGATGGAGTAATAGCAATTCTTGCCCATAATGATGTGATGGTTTAAAGTCACTTTTTTAAAGTACTTCAAATCCGCCGGTAAATACCACGGAATATCATTGTCTTTACCGATGACATTATTCTCGGCGACGGCGACGATGGCAGATACTATCATGTTTTAATTGTTGATTTTTAGTATTTTGTAAGAGGAAAGAGCTTCTTGTGTTTCGGCAAAATCTTCGGTCATTCCTAAAATAAATCCGCCGCCGCCGGCACCGCACAGTTTAAATTTATACAAATTTCCTTTTAAACCTTCTCGCCAAATCGGTTCAAACTCCGGCAGTATCATAGGTTTGAAAAATGAGAACTGTATCTCGCTGATTTTAGAAAATTGCGATTTAAATGCTCTTGCGTCACCGTTTAAATACGCTTTAATTGCTGCTTTATTTGCAGGAAATAAATCCTGCATGAGAACTTGTTGGTCTCTCTCCCAATTCCGTAAGAACGATTGCACGAGCGGCTGAGTGCTTCTTTTTGTTTTGGTATCTAATAAAAACAGGGTGATGCGGGACAAAAAAGAAGGACTTACCGGCTCGATGTTACTTTTCGATTTGAGATGCAAGGGCTTTTGTAAATAACAAATCAGCGGGTCGATACCCGAACTCGTGCCGTGAAAATAGCTTTCGATACCCGCCAAAACGGTTTTTAGCATCGTTAAATTTTCACTCTCGTTACTTTTCGGCAATACGCAATACTTCTCAAAAACCGCCGCCGTCACCGCCCCCGAACTGCCGAGACCGTAGCCGGTGGGAATGGTAGAGGAGAAAAACAGCCCCCTGTCTAAATCTTCCCGAAATTTATCGACCGCAAAATCCGCCCATAAATCCGATTTTTCTAAGAAGTCCGCTAATTCATATAAGTGAAACTGCTTATCCGCAGCGTCCGGCGCATACTTCCAAACCCCTCCGTAGGTCGGAAACGGAATGACCAAAGCCTCTGCACCTTTAATCAAAATGTGCTCGCCGAACAGCAATATTTTAGCGGGAATCATGGCGGCAAAAGTAGGAAAAACTTAGGACGCCATTGCAATGGTCGCCATACTTAAAGTCGTGTTTTTTCCTTTGACGAGTTCGTTGGCGCAGACTTCGAGGGTTGCGCCCGTAGTGAGTACGTCATCGACCAGGAGGATATGTTTGTTTTTGATAAGTCCCGGTTTGGGTATGTGAAATACGCCGTCCATATTACCGAGTCGGTCGAATTTATCTTTTTTGGTTTGTGTATTCGTAAACACTTTCCTTTGCAAAATATCGGGTGACCAAGGTATTTCCATCGTTTCCGAAAGACCGATAGCAAACATATCGCTTTGATTGTAGCCGCGTATTACCTTCTTCTTCGGGTGCAGCGGCACGGGAACGATAAGGTCGATTGCTTTAAAATCTTCGACTGCCGCGAGTTCATAACCGTAGGCACGCCCGATTTCGATGCCGAGTTCTTTTTTGCCGTGATATTTGAGTTGGTAGATGAGTTTTCTGACGTTACCGCCTTTTTTGTAGTGATAGTAGGACAAACCGTATTGCAGCGGTACGCGTCCGAAAAATCTCTCGGTGAAGGAGTTGACTTTTTGTTTATGAAAATTAGTGCGCGGGAGGGAAAGGCGACATTGCAGACAGGTGTTTTCGTCGCGGTCGGCGAGTTCTTCTTGGCAGCAGTAGCAGATTTGCGGATAGAAAATATCGAGTAAACTGCGGTATGCTTCCGTAAAGGGATTTTTCATGTATGTGTGTTGTGTGTTTTCTCTTACAAATCGGGATAAATGTAGGTTGAATTATCGAGACTGCCAAATTTTGTGTAGTCAGTTTGTAAAACGACAACAGCCACTACCCGAATTTAGTCGGATAACGGCTATTGAGATGTTATCATTTAGGCAATTTTAATATTATTTAGAAAGCGTTGAGACCTACCATATTTCCCGTTTTGTGAGAAAAACGTAAGAGCAGCATCCGACAATATTCAAAATGCCCCGGTGAGCAACGCTGTTCATTCTCCGTATCGGTATCGGGAACATAAGCGCAAGGTCTATTTCGCCATTTTAATCTGATAAAATATCTAAAAGTAGTATATTGGGTACCGTAATTAAATGTTTTACAAGTAGGTTCGCCGAGTGTTTGTAAAAAAAAGGTACTATCGGGAGGTACGCAATCAAATATCTTTTCATAATGCGGATTCCAACCGTAAAGTTGTGTTATGGTGTCATTATAAAAGTCCAAACGATTTTTTCTAAACACCCTGGCCTCCAACCTATCCGCAGGTTCACCCGTTATACCATAGATGTTATAGTCCCAATAATTGTCCTCTATAATGGGATACATTGTTTTCAACTGTTGAAACATAATGTGTGCGCATGTATCTGCTCCGTCCGGTAATGTCATGTTCCATTCTGCGGGCGGCGCAGGAACATCACGATAGGTCGGCATACCCGGTGTCGGGGGATGAATAGCATCAGTCGGTCCGGGAAGCCCGTATTTCGCTATGGATGAGTCTGTCTTTGCCTGTAATTCCTCAAGCGTGTATGAACCTGACGTTAGGGTGGAATCAATTGTTCCTTCCGTTGAGTTAGGTATTGTTTCGGTCATGGTTGATTTCTTCTTGCAAGTCATAGAAAAAAACGACAGGCAGAATAGTAATCCCAAAAATAATTTGAACAGCCGACTCATAACTTCACAATTTTGAAGGTTTCGGAAGTGTTGCCGGCATGAAGATGCAACGTGTAAAAACCCTTTGGAAAAGACAGTAAGTCTATTTCTACAGAACCAATTTCAATGCTGCCTTCATCGATTATTTGTCCCCTGATATCTGTCAGATAGTAATTGCTTACATTAGTAATATTGACAATTTTTATTATTCCGCTTGTTGGGTTCGGAAATACGACTTTCTCCTCGATATTATGATTGTGTGTTGAGTTGACTCCCCCGCAATTCCCGGTTCCTATCGGTGCAGGATTGACAATTACGGGCGTACCGTCATCTATTATTATGCATCCAGCTTGGATAATGTTTTGGCTTGTACTAAAAATCCTATTACCGCCCGTTGCGTCATTAATGGTAATACCTTCAATATTACCGGTAGGGTGCATTAGCGGACGGTCATCAAAATTATCGCTCAAAGCATGATTTATCTGGTGGGCGTGTCCGAGTTCATGTGTAAACAGTGTTACTATTCTATCTTGATTTGAATTAGTAGCAAGTGACTCACTAATAACTATATCAAGATCGCTCATAATTAAACCCCGAATTGTTTGATTTTGGCATCGAATAGGAAAATAAGCTTGAGATAATGATAGTGAAGCTATACCGTTAGATGTATCTACATTACCGAAAGTAATAGAATTTATTTTATCATCTTCTTCCATATTAAGATTCGGAACAGCTTCATTCTTAATTTTGAACTTGACGTTGGTATTCGCACACCAGTTTTCCAAAGCAGTTTCAAATCCTTGTCTCAAATTTATATTATTAGTAATAGTTCCGGCAACTTCCGTGCTGAAAGTGAAAGTATATCCATCAGCATCTGGCTCTTCTCCTGACCTCAATCCCAGACGGTAAGTATTGCTTTCGTTTGCAAGTCTAAAATTGGACAATGAATAAGGTATAAATAATTCTTCTTCTGACTTTCTTGTCAGGTTACAACCATTTCTCACCTTTATCTGTCCAGTTGCTGCTACACCGTTCGGACCTGCTAACCAATCTGTAGAAGGTACCTTTACTTTTATCTCTGTATCACTCCACTGGTTATTTGCCCCATTAATAGAAAAGTCATTTGATCCTGCAGCAATGTATAAAGGGCTCGGACTGCCTTGTTCAAGTCGATCTCCGTTACGAAAAAGAACGGAACTTCCCGTACCGTTATCTCCCGGGTTGTCACCATGGATAAATGTCCCAAAATTAGTTCCTGTAATTGTTAGTACCTGCTCATCGCCTGTAATTATTTCATCAGGAGAAATATCTGTGATAGTTATTTCACCCGAACAGCCGCAGGCTAATATATTAACAGGAGGACTTGTTGTTACTATATCATAAACTCCGGTCGCCATCAAATCCGTATCGTAGTATGCGCTCTGTTCTTGCATTCCTGCATTTAAAAAAGTAAGCTCCGGTGCTTCTTCACAATCATCCATGCGCAACTTTAGGCGTATGAACGGAATTGGGTTAGTTGTAATTGACGGAAATGCCGCTACTGGGGGGAAAGGTGTTTCAGGAGCAATAATTAATTCAAAAGAGTTATTTGTAAGTTGACTTCCTGTCAGTTCAAAAGCATCAATATAATCACTATACATTGTGCCGGGGGTATTATCAATAGTGAGAAGTCCGTCCAAAAACTGGTTAGTAAAGAAGGCAGTAGCACTATGACTAAATATTAATCTTGTTTGAAGCAGGCGGTTATCATTGGTAGAAGACGCCGCAAATACCGTAAAGGCGTATTCGGGATTTGCCGGGACGGTGGTATCGTACTCAATATCCCCGATTGTATATTCTAAGTTATCATTTACACCTTCAATGGCAATACCAATCATTGAGTCTTCAATTTCAATACGGTCGAATGCGCGTATTCTACCCTTGCAAATGTATTCACCTTGAATGTCGGTAAGTTCTAATAACTTTTCGAGTTGACCAGGTAAACTATTTATCGCGACGGCGGGTACGTTAAAATGCAATCGCAGTATAGATTGATAATCGGAAGTAATTAATATAGAGTTTACCGCCGCTTGGGTACGTTGCACATCGACTTCGGCGAGTTCTAAAGTTATGTCTTGGCTTGTAATATCGTAAGATTCGGCTACGGCGGGTTCAATTGTTTCAGCGTCCAAAGACTCATTATTTGCTGCATTAACTCCAAAAAATAATGTATCGTATTCTATTTTAGCATTAAGCGCGTATAATTCATTGGATGTACCGTCGGTACGAGCTTTCAAATCGATATAACCTGCTATCGAGTCTAAACCGGGGGTAAGGAAAAGGTTACCGAACTTTAAGTAAAGATTGTTATCACCCTCTGCGCAATCGCGCGAAGATTTAACGAGGTTCGGTTTTGTTTCCCAATTACGATAGGCACGTAAGTAGTCCTTTTGATTAAAATCAGGAACAATGTTTTTGACTAAGTATGCATTTCCTGTCGGGATGCAATCCGTACACAATTCTAAAGCTAACAAATAATTGTAGTCATAGTGAAACTGAAGGGCGTGAGAGACAACCAAAACTCCTTCCTTGGTACTACCACCACGGGTTAGTACGGGAATATCGCCGTCGAAAGGGGTATCTCCCGAAAAAATACGATTTACGTTCAAATAATTAACGGTATAAATCGTATTACCCGTGCGAGAAATCTGACTTTCCGTTTTTACCAATTGGGCATCGACAATGATACCTTCGGGCGGCAGTTTATCGGTAAACGATTGTCCGCTAAGTGAATTTGAGCATATCAAAAGAAGAGAAGAGAAGAGAAGAGAAGAGAAGAGAAGAGAAGAATTCTTTCATGATT
>JAHDCG010000176.1:0-6151 GCA_020629965.1 Saprospiraceae bacterium
TTTTGGAATGTTACCCCGTATGAGGAATTCGTACCGCCTTTGTTTTTATTCAAAGAATATTGCGACGAAAACCAACCCGACAACTTGTCACTTGCCTACGAGCCGATAGTTACCCAAACACCGCGCGGCTGCAAACCTTTTGCCGAGCCGACCGACCCCCAAATACCGCAGGACGACCCCTGCGAAATGACGGTCGCTACCCCGAACGGACCGAGTGCCGACCTTCCCGTAGCCGTACAGCAAAAATATCAACAAGGCAGGTTCGAGTTATACGCCGAAGACTTTGCGACGGCAAAAGAAAAATGGACACCGACGGCACATATCGCAGAGGAAGACCGTACCGACGCAGAGGATAAATGCCGCACCAAAATCGACTTTGCGCGTACCTACGTGCCGCGCGGTCAGGTTTACAATCCGTACACCGCACCTTTTTCCGACGGGGCGGCACCGGCTTTCGACCCGGTCGGTCTGCACCTTTCTCCCAACCCGACCGAGGATGTTTTTACCTTACGCGGTGCGCAGGGTGTGTACACTTTCAGCGTATTCGACACCTTCGGCAAGGTCGTCGCGGCGGGTGATTTTACCGCTGAGGTTTCCATAGATTTATCCGAGGTGAGTCCGGGCGTTTATTTTGTCAGCGTACAAAACCGTGCGACGGCAGAGTCGGAAACGCTGCGGGTGGTGAAGCAGTAAAGAGCGCGAAATAAAAAAGAGGGAACGAAAATTCAATTTTCGTTCCCTCTTTTAACTTGGCACTACGGTGAAAAGTGTGGGTTAAAATTTTTCTGACAGGATTAACAGGATTTTTCGGATTTCCGTTCTCATTTGTACAATGATTTTTTAGGATTTTGCCCTGTCGGGCAATTATGATTTTATCCTACCCACAATATTTACCGTAGTGCCTTTAACTTTAATGCCGGCCAAAAAACAAACCTCACCCATACAACTCAAAAATCACCTGTTCCTTCGCAAAGCCGATTTCTTCAGTCAGTTTTTTTACCGCTTCATCAACCATACCGCTCCAGCCGCAAAGATAAAACAGCGTGTTTTTATCCGGGCGGCGGTATTTTTCTTCATAAATTTCGTGGACATAGCCGTGCTGAAAGTCTCGGTGATTTTCGCGCGACAGCACCACGTCGTAGCTGAAATCCGCCCGTTCTTCCGCCAATTTTTCAAATTCTTCCCGATACAAAATACCCGACTCGTGCCGCGTCCCGAATATCAGATGCAGGCTTTTAAAGGGTTTGTGATGATTTAGTAAATCAAAAATCATGGAGCGAAAGGGCGCAACCCCCGTGCCGGTGCAGATAAAAACGAGATTCTTTTTCGCCGTGTCTGCGGGCAAATAAAACATGCCGCCGGGCGATTTTAACTTAATTTCCGTACCGACCTCCGCCTCGTCGCAGAGGTAAGTGCTGCCCGCGCCGCCTTCCAGTTTGACGACCGAAAATTCCAAAACATTCGAGCCGTCGGGCGCATTCGCAATCGAGTAGCTGCGTCTGCGCTTGGTGCGGCGTTCGTGTATCGGCAGTTCCATCACCGAAAACTGACCGGCTTTGAAGTCGATTTTTTCCACCTCCGGCACCTTGATTTTAAATGCCTTGGTCGTCGGCGATTGCTCTTTGATTTCCGTTATTTTTCCCGTGTACCACATATTTGAAAATTATCGTTTATTTTGTGCGTTGAAGCAAATGCCGTGCAACAAAATTTTTTTTTTGAATTTTTGTTGTTTAAGCGTTTAGAGGTTTGGGCGTTTATAACACCTGTCGCTCTTAAACGATTAAACGCCTAAACCTTTAAACAAAACTTTATAATTCCATGCTGAAAAAATCACTTTTCGCCCTTTTTCTCTCGCTGCTTTTCCTTTCTTGCGGCAATAATTTCCTTTACGAAAAAGACATTGCCCTGCCCGAAAATGTCTGGAGATATGACAATGCCGCCGTCTTTTCCTTCGACATCGAAGACAGTGCGGCTTTGTACAATTTGTACTTCGACCTCGCGCACGCCGTCGATTTTAAAACCCAAAATTTGTACGTTAAGTTTTATACCACGACGCCGAGCGGCAAAATTACCGAAGATTTGGTTTCGTTGGAGTTGGCGGGCAAAGACGGCGTTTGGTTCGGTGACTGCGGCGGCGAAAAATGCACTTTGAGCATTCCGCTGCAAAACAACGCCTACTTTGCCGAGACGGGAACGTACGAACTGCGTGCCGAGCAATACTCACGCACCGAGGCACTGCCGGGCGTTTATTCCGTCGGTTTCAGTATTGAAAAAACCGACAAAAAGCGACAATAGAATCTGTTTTACCTTTAAAAAATCGGCGGATATGAGGAATATTTCGGATTTGTTTTTAAATTGCGCTTGCTAAACGATAATTTCGGCTGATGATTTTCTTCTCTAACGCTCTCTAAATAAAATCAATTTCAACATGGAAGTGAAAAGGCTCTTTGATACCATATATTACCAAAAACAAAACCACCCGCTGCAAAAGTCGATGGGTTCGAAAGTCAACGGCAAGTGGCACTATTACAGCACCGACGAAATCATCGACGCCGCCAATAAACTCTCGCGCGGTCTGCTCAAACTCGGTCTGCAACCCGGCGACAAAGCGGCGATAATTTGTTATAAAAATCGCCCGGAATTTGTCATCACCGACCTCGCCATGTCGCAAATCGGCGTCATCAGCGTACCCGTTTATCCGACGATTGCTCCCAAAGATTATGAGTTTATTTTCAATGACTCAGAGGTGAAATATGTCTTTGTCGGCGAGGGTGATTTGTACGATAAAGTTACCAAAGCCCGCCCGAAAATCGCTTCTCTGCAAGATATTTTTGTTTACGACAAAACGGAGGGCAAAAAATATTGGAAAGACCTCTTTACCGACGAGGGCGCGGACGAAGTAGAAAAGCGCAAAGCGGCGGTAAATTACGAAGACTTGGCGACAATTATTTACACCTCCGGCACCACCGGTAATCCGAAAGGGGTGCTGCTGTCGCACAAAAATATTCTCAGTAACATGATGAATGTGCAGGATATTTTTCCCGCCAAAGAAGGTTCGCGAGTCCTGTGTTTTCTGCCGCTGTGCCACATTTTCGAGCGCACGGGCAGTTACGCTTTCATGTTCAAAAGTTTTGAAGTGACCTTTACCGGCACGGATAATCTCGGCGGCGACGACGGCGATTTGCGAGCCATCAAACCGCATTATTTCAACACCGTGCCGCGTCTGTTGGAGAAGGTATATGAGAAAATTTACAACAAGGGATTAGAGCTGACGGGCGCGAAAAAGAAGTTGTTCTTTTGGGCGTTGAGCCTGACGGAAGATTATGAATACGGTAAAAAATATTCGGGTTTTGCGGGCATTAAAAGGTCGATTGCCGACAAGTTGATTTTCAGTAAATGGCGCGAAGCTCTTGGCGGCAACGTGCAGGGAATTTTGACCGGCGCGGCGGCTTGTCCGACCAAAATCAAACAGGTTTTCAGCGCGGCGGGTGTACCCATCCGCGAGGGCTACGGACTGACGGAGGCCTCGCCCGGTATCGCTATCGGTCGTTACGATAAGGGCGGCGCGATTATGAGTGCCATCGGTCCGGCACTGCCCGGCGTGACGATTATGATTGATGCCGAAGGCGGAGATTACAAACCGGGTGAAGGAGAAATTCTCGCCGCCGGCGACAATATCATGCTCGGCTACCACAACCGCCCCGACGCCACGGCGGAGGTCATTACGGAGAAAAACGGCAGACGTTGGCTGCGCACCGGCGACATCGGTAAAATGGTAAAAGCGCACGGCACGGAAATGCTCAAAATTACCGACCGCAAAAAAGAATTGCTCAAAACCTCGGGCGGTAAATACGTCGCGCCCGCGCCGATTGAAAGTCGTTTTAAAGAAAACTTCCTCGTCGAGCAAATGATGGTTATCGGCGAAAAGCAAAAATTTGTCAGCGCCCTCATTCTGCCCGCCGAAGAAGCTCTGAAAGATTGGTGCCTCAACAACAGCGTAGAATGGACGGGCTTGGAAGATGCGGTAGGTAACGAAAAGGTAAAAGCCGAATTTCAACGCATCTGCGACGAGTGCAACCCGGAGTTTGCGCACATCGAACAAATTAAAAAGTTCAAACTGCTGCACAAACAATGGGAACCGACCAAAACCGACGGCAGCGAAGCCGAACTGACGCCGACGCTGAAACTCAAACGCCGCGTCATCCGCGACAAATATCAGAGCGATATTGCGGATATTTATGGTGGGTGATGGTTGGTAGTTGGTGGTTGATGGGAGGTTAGTGGTTGGTTTTTGGAGTCATGCTATTTCAGGACGATACAGTTTTTTTTCCTTGACTTATCCAACCGAAAAACTACTTTGAAGACTCCCGCAGGAATTAAAAAAGAGCGATGATTCAAGTGAATCATCGCTCTTTCTGTTTTTGTTAAATGAGAAAGGTCAAACGTCCGGAGTCGCACCTAACACCTACCAACCACCACCCACCAACTACTTTTTCTTCTCTTTCTTAAATCCCCCCGATTTCCAGGTATCGAAAAACTGCTTCCAGGCAATCGGATTAAAGATATTCATCGGCGGCGTTTGACCTATGTAATAATTTTTTCGAGCTTGCTGCCGCAGATAATAATCGGCATTTTCGTTGCCGTCGGCGCGGACTTCCGAGCGCATGCGGGCGAGGGCTTCTTCGGCTACGTTGGCGGAGGCGCGTTGCTGCATTTCGGAGGTGACGTCCATTGCCAAAAATTCCAATTTAAAATGCTCGCGGCTGGGCCAGGGGAAAACGACCGCTTCGGGCAGATTGATGTCGTCGCGGGTCATCAGTTGTACAAGTGAATAGCGATTTTCGGTCAAAGTGTCGGAAACAAAATAGTCCGTCGTCTTATAACCGATGGCCGAGAAGCGCACCGTATCGCCTTTTTCAACGACGAGAGAAAAGAAGCCGCTGAACTCCGAGTAAGTACCGCGCCCCTTGCCGACGACCAGAATATTCGTGTACGGAATCGGTAACAGCTCATCGGTCGTACCGTCTAAGACCATACCCGAAAACTGCACCAGATTATTGTCTTCGTCCTGCGCGGTCGCATTTTGTGCGGCGAGGAAAAGAGTCAAAAGGCTGAAAAGAAAGATGCGTAATTTCATTAGCTGGAATAATTTAGTTCAAAGATACGGCAACTACCGATAATGCGACGCGACAAATTCGGGCATTGAATAAAAGAAAATAAAAAAATCTGCTATAAAGACCACCGAAACCCCGAATAGGTTTGATATGCTGCCTAAATTATGTTTTTATTAGCTTGCAGCGAACAAAAACACGGCTTAAGGCATTCTGATTCGGAATTCTTGTTGATACAACAATCGAATCATCTCTTTTGCTTTCAAAACAAGAAAAACCTTTTAATTAACGAAATCTTATTTTTCAGTATGAAAAACTTTTTTGGATTTTTTGCCCTTTTGCTCTCGATTTCTCTCTTTACCGCTTGCGGCGGCCCCGAAGGTGAAAAAGTAGAAGCGGAAGCAGCACAAACAGAAGCAACCGCAACTGCCGAGGCAGTTAATTACACCATCGACACCGGCGCGAGTAACATCGTATGGACGGGCGCGAAGCCTACGGGTCAGCACACCGGTAATCTCAAACTGTCCGGCGGAAACCTGTCGATTGCCGACGGTAACATTACTGCGGGCGAGTTTACCATTGACATGAATTCTTTGGAAAACACCGACCTCAAAGCGGGTGAAGGCAAAGAAGACCTCGAAGGTCACTTGAAAACGGGTGATTTCTTTGAAGTCGAAAAATACCCGACCGCAAAATTTGTCGTGACCAACGTAGCACCCGTAACGGGCGACGCGCAGGTAACGCATAAAGTGACCGGTAACCTGACTATGAAAGACGTAACGAAAAGCGTCTCTATTCCCGTAAACGTTGCGGTAATGGGCGACAAAGTTTCCGCACAGTCTAAGGCATTTACCATTGACCGTACCGAGTGGGGCGTGAGCTACAACTCCGGTACTTTGGCTTCGACGGCTAAAGACAAAATCATCAACGACGAAGTCGGTTTGGTGATTACTTTGGTAGCGAATAAGTAAGATTTATTTGCTCCGAAAATAAAAAAGTGCTTCCGTGATTTGAGTATCGCGGGAGCACTTTTTTTAGGT
>JAHDCG010000176.1:6251-10524 GCA_020629965.1 Saprospiraceae bacterium
CGCAGATTGCAGACAATTCGACTTAAAAGTCGCCGTTACTAATCTCTAAACCGCGACTGCTGCGATATAATTATACCTTTTCCTCTTTACCCTTCAAAATCGACACATAAATTCCCAAGCCCAAAGACAGCCCGATAAACGCCAGGGAGAACCACTCCGGTATTTCCAAAAACATAGCCGTCATCAGTTTCAAAGACACAAAAATCAAAATGGCAAAAACGCTGTATTTGATGTAAGAAAATCTTTCCAGCAAATCCGCTAAGAAAAAGTAAAGCGAGCGCAGACCCATGATGGCAAATATATTGGAACTGAACGCCAAAAACGCATCCGTCGTGATGGCAAAAACGGCGGGAATACTGTCCAAAGCAAACAGCAAATCCGTAAACTCGATGGTCAGCAAAGCCCCGAAAAGTGCCGTCCAAACCTTCTTGCCTTCGTGTATCGTCCGAAATCTGTCCTCGTCGATGATATCCGAAATGTTGAAAATCGCGTTGATGCGACTCGGTTTTGTCTCGCCCGTTTCGCTGTCTTTTTTCAGCATTTTTAAAGCCGTAAACAACAAAAACAGCCCGAAAAAGATAGTGATACTGTGTACCGCCTCCACCAACAGCAGACCGAAACTGATTAAAATTGCCCGAAAAACCAAAGCCCCGACGATACCTAAAAACAGCAAACGGTGCTGAAACTGCTGCGGAATTTTGTAATTCACAAAAATCACCGCAATCACAAAAAGATTATCCACGCTCAACGAAAGCTCGATGATGTAAGCCGTCAGGTACTTAACGACACTGTCCGAAGCGGGCAATCCGTTTACATTTTCGCGCAGACCGCTGTCGTACACCCAATAGACAACCCCCGCAAAAAGCGCGGCATTAGTCACAAAAAACAGCGTCTCTTTCAGTGCTTTTTTGGAGGAAATTATCTCGTTCTTTTTGTGCAGCACAAAAAAGTCGATGAACAGTAAAATCAGTACGTGCGACACCAAAATTATCCACGGTAAATATTCTTGCATGAGTTTTGTTTTTTTGAAATGACTTCGGCAAAACGGACAATATCGGGTGAATGTTCTGCCGGATTGACATATTCATTTTTCTCTTGTCTTTTCGCAATATTTTCCTACATTGCATCTCTTTCTCATTCAAAATAATCAACCGATGACATTGCGCACACTTCTCCTCTGCTTCTGTTCCTTTTTTCTTTTTTCCGCTTCCGCAAATGCCCAAAAACGCAAAGCCGACAAGCAAAGCCAAAACAAAATCGACCTGCCGACGACTTTAGAATACCGTAACATCGGCCCCTTTCGCGGCGGGCGCAGTGCAGCCGTCACGGGTGTAGCGGGCGCACCGAATTTGTACTATTTCGGCGCAGCCGGCGGCGGCGTTTTTAAGACCACCGACGGCGGGCGCAGTTGGGAAAATATCAGCGACGGCTACTTCGGCGGCAGCGTCGGCAGCATTGCGGTCAGCGAGTCCGATAAAAATGTCATCTACGTCGGCGGCGGCGAAGTCACCGTGCGCGGCAACGTCAGCTACGGCTACGGCGTATGGAAATCCACGGATGCCGGCAAGACCTGGGCGCCGTCCGGTTTAAAAAAATCGCGCCACATTCCGCGTCTGCGCGTACACCCGAAAAACTCGGAATTGGTCTATGCCGCAGTCCTCGGCGACCTTTATGTGTCAAGCGACGAGCGCGGCATTTACCGCTCCCGCGACGGCGGCGCGACTTGGGAAAAAATCCTTTTCGTCAACGCCGACGCCGGTGCGGTCGATTTAATTTTAGACCCGAATAATCCCCGCATTCTCTACGCCTCGACGTGGAATGTGCGCCGTACGCCTTACAGCCTGAGCAGCGGCGGCGAGGGCTCGGGTCTGTGGAAAAGCACCGACGGCGGCGACACCTGGACGGATATTTCGCGCAACGAAGGGCTGCCGCAAACCGACACTTTGGGCATCATCGGCGTCACCGTTTCGCCCGACAACTCGGAGCGCGTGTGGGCAATTATCGAAGCTAAAGAGGGCGGCGTTTATCGCAGCGAAGACGCGGGCAAGACTTGGAAAAAAATCAACGACGAGCGCAAATTGCGTCAGCGCGCCTGGTACTACTCCCGCCTCTACGCCGACCCCCGGGATGCCGATAAAATTTACGCGCTCAACGTCTCGTGGTTCAAAAGTAAGGACGGCGGCAAGAGCTACACCAAGCTGCCCTCCGAACACGGCGACCACCACGACCTCTGGATAGACCCGCAAAATCCGCAACGCATGATAATCGGCGACGACGGCGGCGCACAGGTCAGCAACGACGGCGGCATGACTTGGACGACTTATTACAATCAACCGACGGCGCAATTTTACCGCGTCACGACCGACGATGCTTTTCCCTATCGCATTTACGCCGCGCAACAGGACAACAGCACGGTGCGCATCAATTCGCGCTCGGCGGGCAGCAGCATCGGCGAGGACGATTGGGAGCCGACGGCTGGCTGCGAATGCGGACATATCGCCCCCGACCCCGACGACAACGACATCGTGTACGGCGGCTGCTATGACGGCTTTTTGGAAAGAAAAAATCACGCTAAAAAATTGAGTCGCACCATCAGCGTATGGCCCGATAACCCGATGGGACACGGAGCGGCGGACTTGAAATATCGCTTTCAGTGGAATTTTCCGCTCTTCTTTTCGCCGCATAATTCCGATAAATTGTACGCCGCTTCGCAATATCTGCACGTCAGCACCGACGAGGGGCAGAGTTGGCAAACCATCAGCCCCGACCTGACGCGTAACGATAAAAGCAAACAACAAAGCAGCGGCGGCCCGATTACGCAGGACAACACTTCGGTCGAGTACTATTGCACGATTTTCAGTGCCGTCGAAAGTCCGTCGGAAGCGGGCACGATTTGGGCGGGCAGCGACGACGGTTTGGTACACCTTACCCGCGACGGCGGCGAAAATTGGGCAAATGTCACGCCGCCCGACCTGCCCGAGTGGTCGATGATTAACAGCATGGAAGCCGACCCCTTTGCGGCGGGCGGCGTCTATCTGGCAGCGACGCGCTACAAGCTCGGTGACTACCGACCGTATTTGTACCACACGGCAGACTTTGGAAAGACTTGGCGCAAAATCACCGACGGCATCGACGCCGAACACTTTACGCGCACGATACGGGCGGATAAAAAGAAGCGCGGTTTGCTCTTTGCCGGTACGGAAAGCGGGATGTATTTCAGTGCGAATGGCGGAAAGAATTGGCAACCGTTGCAGCAAAATTTGCCCGTCGTGCCGATTACTGATTTGGCGATAAAGGATGATGATTTGATTGCGGCAACGCAGGGCAGAAGTATTTGGGTCATGGATGATTTGGACTTGCTGCGCCAAAAAATCGACCGCAAAGACAACGAAAAAGGGGCGTATTTGTACCAACCCGCCGACACTTACCGCACCGTCGGTAAGCAAAATAAAAAAGTGAAAGGCGCGGGCATCAACAAAGCAAACGGCGCGGTGACGCATTTTTATCTGCCCGAGTTGCCGGACAGCACGGAAGTAAGATTGACTTATCACGACCCGGACGGCGCGCTCATCCGAGAGTTTTCTAACCAAGCCAAAGAGAAAAACGACCCCGACGGGCGCGGCAAACTCAAAATCGAAACGGGCGACAACGTGCACGTTTGGAACCTGCGACACGCCGACGCCGAGAGCTTCGAGGGCATGATACTGTGGTGGGCGAGCATGGCGGGGCCGCGCGTGGTGCCGGGCGCGTATCAGGTGCGGTTGCACGTAGGGGAGGAGATGCAGGAGCAGTCATTTACCGTCCTCGCCGACCCGCGCGCGGAGGGCACGGCGGCGGATATGCAGGCGCAGTTCGACTTCCTTTCGGAAATACGCGAGACGGTCAGCGCGGCGCACCTCGCCCTCGGCAAAATGAAGAAAATGACGGCAAAAATGGATGCTTTTACCGCTGATTTGGATAAAGAAAACGAGGACTACGCTCCGATTTTTGCGCAGGCGGATACGATTAAAGCGCAATTCAAAGCGGTCAGCGAAGCCTTGTATCAAACCAAAAATCGGGCGCGACAAGACCCGCTGAATTTCCCGATTCGACTGACAAATAAACTTGCACACTTGTCTTCACTCGCGGCAAATAACGACTACGCACCGACAAGCCAAATGATTGCAGTGAAAGAAGAAATGACGGCGGCGATTGAAAAGGAAACGGCGAAATATCGAGAAATTATGGCGGAGGAAGTGCCGGTGTTTAATCGGTTGGTGCGGGAGAGCGGGGT
>JAHDCG010000033.1:0-4761 GCA_020629965.1 Saprospiraceae bacterium
CCCAATTCACAAAAACCTCTATATTTGCGTGATTTTTCAAAACCCTGCCTTTTTTGGCTTCATTTTGGAAACCGGTTTGACGCGCACGGCTTGTCGAATATAAAATGTTTTTAATACAATGCGGAACGGCAATTCCTCATTTAAAACAATTCTGACAACAGCTTTCATTTTATTTCACGGTCGTGCCGATTGCGTAAGTTTTTATTGATTTTATTATTCCTTGAACCGTAGTAAACAACAGAGAAAAACAACCCTTAAGCTATTGATTTTCAATGCCTTTCTAACCTTTTTCCTTTGCCGCTCGGCTCAGTCGGAGTAACATTTCAACAATTATTTGCGTAAGGTTTTGCGGACTGCGATGCGGGAGAAAATCGTCTCTTCCACACGCAATATGCAAGACAAAAACAACTCTTGCCCGAGACGGTTCTCGGTCGATTTTTTCAGGAAATTTCGGATTTCTTACAGACAGGATACAGATAAAAAGACGCAGAGACGAAAAGAGTCTAACGTCTAACATCTAATATCTAACGTCTAAAAAGAAACCCGATTAAACTCGTATTCATTTAAATTTTTTAACAATGCAAGGAAAAGGAATCGTAAGGTTCTTTCTCATTGTGATGACCATAGTCTGTTTGATACAGTACTTGTTCATCCTGCCGACGCGCTCCGTAGAAAGTGACGCCGACGCACGTGCGAAAGAAGCGGCCGCTAACGTCCCCGACGAAGAAAGGCCCTCAGTAGAAAAAGCAGTTTATACTGCTTATTTGGACTCTATGTCCCAACAAACGGTATTTAAAATTCCGTTGATTAAAGATTACACGTATCAGGAACTCAAAGCGCAACAACTCGCGCTGGGACTCGATTTGAAAGGCGGCATGAGTGTCGTCCTCCAGGTCGATCTCAAAGATTTTCTGAAACAGCTCACCAACGATCCTGAATACGAGCCTTTTGAAAAAGCGTTAGAAATTGCCGACCAAAATTTGAAATCCGCTAACTCCGACTACATTACTCTTTTCGCCGACGCATGGCAGGAAGCGGGTAACGGTCAGCCGATGCGCGATTTATTCCGCCGCAACGAAGCATTGAAAGACGATATCAATACAAGTTCGAGCGACGGAGAAGTAACACGCTTGCTGCGTGACAAAGCCGATGAAACGGTAGGTTTGACTTTCGAATTGTTGAAACAACGTATCGACAAACTCGGTGTCATTCAGCCTAACATTTCATTGGACGAAGGACGCGATTTGATTTTGGTCGAATTGCCCGGTATCGACAACCCGCAGCGTGCGCGCGACTTCCTTACGGGAGCGGCAAACCTCGAGTTTTGGAATGTGTACCGTACTTCGGACAATAACTTTATTCAGTATCTTGTCTCGGCAAACGACCGCTTGAAGCGGACAAATCCTGAGGCAGCGAATGCAGAGCGCACCGTTTTGAGTGTCAACGAGCGTCCGGAATTGGACTCTCTCGGCAACGAAACCGGTGTCACCATTCGCGATACCATCTACACGGACGAAGCCGGTCTCGACGGTCCGCTGTTTGCTTTACTGACGCCTAACCGCGGTACTTTCGCGCCTTCCGTTATCGGTACGGCCAAAGGCAACAACCGCAATCAGATTATGAAATATCTGAAGCAGGAAGATGTCGCTGCGACTTTCCCGCGCGACGTCAAGTGGGCATGGTCTCGCAGCCCGAACACCGTTTTGGATGCAGACGGCAACGCTACCGACGACTCGGTTTACGAACTCTACGCCATCAAAATGGACCGCGGCAACAAAGCTCCCCTCACGGGTGAGCACGTCGTGTCCGCCTCCGCAGACCCGAACCCGCAAGGTCAGGGCATGGAGGTCAGCCTGCGTATGGACCAAACGGGCGCAAAAACCTGGGCACGTATGACCACCGCCGCAGCTAACGACGGCAACCGTTCGATTGCTATCGTACTTGACGGCGAAGTCGTCTCCGCGCCTCGCGTCAACGGCGCGATTACGGGCGGTTCTTCGTCCATCACCGGTAACTTCAGCGTACAGGAAGCGAATGACCTCGCCCAATTTTTGGAAGTAGGTCGCCTCCCCGCTACGCCGGAAATCATTCAGGAAAGCATCGTCGGTCCTTCATTGGGTGCGGCTAATATTAAGTCTTCGATCTGGTCATTGGCGGGCGGTTTCTTGTTGGTTTTGGTGTTCATGTTGTTTTACTACGGCAGCGCGGGTATCGTTTCTATCTTGGCATTGTTCCTCAACCTTTTCTTCATTTTCGGTGCTTTGGCATCGTTGGGAGCGGTTTTGACCCTGCCGGGCTTAGCGGGTATCGTATTGACCATCGGTATGGCGGTCGATGCCAACGTTATCATCTACGAGCGTATCCGTGAGGAATTGCGCGACGGGAAGACCCTGCGACAGGCAGTCAACGACGGTTTCAGCAACTCTTACTCGGCGATTATCGACGCCAACGTCACGACTTTTATCACGGCGGCTATCTTGGCTTATTTCGGTCTCGGCCCTATCAAGGGTTTCGCGGTTGTCTTGATGATTGGTGTGGTTTCATCCGTGTTTACCGCCGTTTTGGTCGGTCGCTTGATGATTGATTGGTGGTTGAATAAAGGCAACGAAATGACCTTCTGGACGGGCGCATCCAAAAACGCATTTGCGAATTTGAACAGCGACTGGTTGGGTAAGCGTAAAATTGCCTACATGGTTTCCGGAGCAATTATCGTGTTGGGTATCGCTTCGATGTTGGTTCGCGGTTTCGACCTCGGTGTCGATTTCAAGGGTGGTTACAGCTACAACGTCGAGTTTGCACAAGATGTAAATGCAGAGCAAATTCGGGAAGCATTGACGGCACCTTTCGACGGCGTGCCTACGGTAAAAGCGGTGAATACCGAAAATACTTTCAACGTAGTCACCGATTTTAATATCAACGACACCGAAGACGATGCAGCCGATAAAGTCATGGCAGCACTGTACGAAGGTATCAAAACCATCGACGGCACGGTGACCTTGGAGCGTTTCAGCTCACCCGATGCACAAGACGTGACGCACGTTACTTCTTCTTCGAAAGTAGGTCCGACGATTGCCGATGACATTCAAAAATCTGCCGTGAAAGCGACGATTTTTGCCTTGTTGTTTATCTTTTTGTACCTCTTCCTGCGTTTCAACAGATGGCAGTATTCGGCGGGTGCGGTCGCGGCTTTGTTCCACGATACGCTGATTGTTTTGGGTCTTTTCTCCATTTTGCACGGCTTTTTGCCTTTCGCCATGGAAATCGACCAGGCCTTCATAGCTGCCATCCTGACGGTTATCGGTTACTCGATTAACGATACGGTGGTTGTATTCGACCGTATTCGTGAGTACCTCAATCTGTACACGGGCGAAGACAAAGAAACGGTTATCAACCGCGCCATCAACAGCACCTTGTCGCGTACTATCATTACCTCCGTCACGACTTTGTTCGTGGTCGCGGTCTTGTTTGTATTCGGCGGCGGTTCTATCCGCGGTATGGCATTTGCCTTGCTGATCGGTGTCTTGGTCGGTACTTACTCTTCTATCTTCGTGGCAACGCCGATTATGTCGGATTTGTCGGATGATACTTTGACGAAAAAAGAAAAGAAAAAAGCCGCAACGAGCAGCTTTGGTCGTAAGACGACTACTCCTTAGTTGATGGTTGGTAGTTGATGGTTGTTAGACGGCTATCGATTACTTTCTTACTTTTCTTTTTGAATGAAAAAGTCTCTTTCTGCCTTTTGTGTAGGGAGGGACTTTTTTTCATTATAACCCCCCGGCATTTACATACCGGGCTGAAGTGCCTCATGCCGTTGGCATTTTTAGGGGAGCGGGTTACGCAATCACCACATGTTTCGCTTTTACCTTTTCCCCGAAAAACACCTCTCCGCGCTCCGAAAATTCCGCCGCATCGCCCGTCGTCAAAAAGCGGCGGGTGCCCGTTTGTGTCAATCTTTTTTTCATTTCGGAATGCCTTTGTAAATAATCCGCTAAACTTTTCGCCACAATATCGCCCTGCGTCAAAATGCGCACCGACTTTGGTGTATATTTTTCAATCAACGGCAGCAAAAGAGGGTAGTGGGTACAACCTAACAGCACAGTGTCTATTTCCTCGCTTTGCGCGGTCAATTCTCGTATTTTTTCTTTTACAAAATAAGCTGCGCCTCTGCCGTCGGTCTCGCCGCTTTCTACTAAGGGCACCCACAGCGGACAGGCTTGCTGATACACTTCTACCTGCGGAAACTGATGCGCAATCTCCAAAACATAAGACTCCGACGCTACCGTACCCGGGGTTGCCATGATACCGACTTTTTTTGTTTTTGTATAATGACCGATGACCTCTGCCGTCGGGCGAATAATACCCAAAACTCGATTGTCGGGTGCTAAATGCGGTAAATCTTTCTGCTGGATATTGCGCAGCGCACGCGCGGAAGCCGTATTGCAGGCAAGGATGATGAGCGGACAATTTTGTGAAAATAAATATTTGACCGCCTCCAAAGTGTAGTCATAAATGGTCGCAAAGGAGCGCGTACCGTAAGGCGCACGAGCATTGTCGCCGAGGTAGAGGTAGTCGTAATCGGGCAGCTCTTTAATAATTTCGCGCAGCACAGTCAGACCGCCGTAGCCCGAGTCGAAAATGCCGACGGGAGAGAGGTTGGAATTTTTCATCACCGCAAAAGTAGGAGTTTACGGTGGACGGTGGACGGTTTTACGGTGGACGGCTGTGAGTCGCCGCCCGTCCACCGTCCTACCGTCCACCGTC
>JAHDCG010000033.1:4861-15007 GCA_020629965.1 Saprospiraceae bacterium
CCGTCCACCGTCCTACCGTCCACCGTCTAAAGATACTGCTTGTAGGCGCAGGTCGGATTATTCGCATCCTGTGAGTAATCGCAGACATACACCCACGAGTCGCAGCCGTTCGCGCCGGTCGAAGTTTCATTTGCGCTGAAATCTACGGACAGCAGCAACGCAAAATCTTCGGGTTGAGAGTCGTTCGGGCAGTAAACATTCGGCGGGATTTCGCGGAGTTCGAATCTGCCTTTTTTGATGAAACGACAAGCCAAAGGCGCGTACTCAAAAGACTCGGTGGTGTAGATGAAATACTCATCGTGCAGGCTGCCGTCGGGCGCATAGACCTCGACGCGGCTGAAAGGACAGAACCCGTTGGTGCCGGCGTCGGCGAAATCATCGACGAGGAGGTCGAGTTCGTAGCTGCGGTTGTAGAGTTCGAAGGCGGTGAGCGGGTAGTCGAAGTCGTTGCTTGTTTTCATGCGCAGAAAACTTTTGGGAGAACCGGCGGGGCTGATGACCGTTTCGTGCCCGTCGGGCGAGGTGACGCGGTAGTTGAACAGGTCGCCGCCGCTGACTTTAAAACGCAGGTTGATAAAGTCGCTGTCAGAGTTTTCGACAAAATATTTGGGCGAACCGACGTTAGGCATCCGCTCTTCTTCTACTACATACCCGTCGATAAACAAGCGGTCGAAGGAGATAAAACCGGGCGCATTTTCGGTGGCAGAGAGTACGGTACTGTTGCTGTTATTCGAGCCGCCGAGTACCCAATTTACCGTGCCGTGCATTTTCGAGCCGTTGGGCAGCAGGCAGGGGGCGGTAGGCGGGGTGAGGGTGTCGATGGTGATTTCGAGCGTATTCGGAAAGGTCGGCGTGTCGATGATTTGGGTGGTGACGCATTGTACACTGTTGTCGGCGTTAGGCTGACCGTAAGCGGCCGGCTCGGCGAGGGTGAGAAAAGCGGCATTCGACATCAGCTTGACAAAGATGTTTTGAATTTCGGCGGCTTGGGTACCGCGTGCGGCGGCGGTATCGGCTAATACGGGCGCGGGTACAGCGGGCGTTTCTTTTTTACAGGAAAAGCAAATAATCAGTGCAAAAGCGAAGAGGCAGTGTTTCATAGTTGAAGTTTTTGTTTTATGAGGTGACGATTTGCGAGGTTAAATTTTGTGCGAAGAATGAGCGAGCAGGTTAGGTCAATTTCCAAAAACTGAAAGCCGAAAACAACTCGAACAATTCAAACTCACAAACCATTCAAACCCTTTTTATATAAAAAAAAACGGCGGGTTGACTTTTTCTTTCAAATGATTTGATGTAATCAATCGGTCGGTTATCAGAGGGTTGACATAACCGCGAAAAAATCCACCCGCGCGCTCCGGCGGAAAATTTACAGAAGGAATGAGACCTCCGCGAAAGCGTTCATTCCGACAAATGCCGAGGTGACGGAGCCGGTCGATGCTTGGCGCAATAAGTACGCAAGTCGGGGGTGTCCGTCACGGAGTAACCGAATTTTTTACAATTCGGGAAAACCTTTCAGCATTTATCAACATAAAAAAGGGGAGGTGGAAAGGGGGAGAATGACACAACCGGTCTCTGCATCGCGGGCGATGAGAGGGGTGTGCAAAATAATTTATTGTCCAAAAAAATATTTAAAGGAGGGAAAACAAAGTCAGTGAAGTGAATTTGATTATTCTGTTGTAAGAACGATGCAAAAGTAGGGAAAGTCCGGCTGAATAACCAAACACGATTTTCCGAAGGGGATGCCGTAAGAGGGAAGAGTAGGTGTTAATTTGAAAATAAAGTACTGATAATCAATATTTTGTGAAGACTGTGACAGAGGGTGGCAGCATTTTCAGGAAAACTTAAATTACCCCTTTGCCGTGATGTGGAAAATGTGACCGAAACGGGTTTTTCCGTATTATGAGAGAAAAAACTTGCTTATCTCAAAAAGATTTTTATCTTCTCTGTGGAAACAAAAAAGACTTTGTATCCTTATTCTGACAAGGCGACCAAGGAGGTGAGAAAAGGGTGAATTTTCGGTCTGTTTTTTGAAAGCAAAACAGCAGGAAATTTTATTCCGAAAAATATCATTTAGTTTTTTACTTTTGCGCGCCGAAACGGCAAACTATCCGGGCTTTGGTTTCGTTAGGAAATTAAATGCCGGCTCGGTCACTCACAAATTTTAAAATTTAAATTCCCTCACGGGTTTTTTATTCACGATAAATCTCCGTAAAAAAATCGCGGAGATTAAATTTCAGCATGTTATGTATTGGACATTAGAATTAGCTTATCACTTGGAGGATGCACCTTATCCCGCTACGCGCGATGAGTTGATTGACTACGCAATTCGCTCCGGTTCCCCCATGGAGGTCATCGAAAACTTACAGGAAATGGAAGACGAGGGCGAAATCTACGAAAGCATCGAAGATGTATGGCCCGATTATCCGCGCAAGGATGATTTCCTTTTTAACGAGGACGAATACTAAAAAATAACTTTTTTTGACCGATCCCTGTGTTCGGCGAAATTTAAAAACTGCGTGCCCCGTTTTTTCGCACATAAGAAATGTCGGCGGCATACAAAAAAGATTTTCTTCGCGTTTGAGTGAGGAAAATCTTTTTTTGTTTTTCACAGGTTTAGGCGTCTGACGCCGGCTCAAATAAAAATTTATGAAATATTTATTCATCACAGCAGCTTTCCTCTTCGCCGTTCGACTTTCCGCTCAGGAAAAAGCCTTCAAAGTGCCCGTCGATGCGGAAGTGATGAAAAGTCTCATCATCGAAATTGTCGAAGACGACCGCACCAAATTACTGCGCCGCGCCCCCACGGAGTTCGGGCAAGGCGTATTTTTTATCATCAACACCGACATGACCAACCAAGGCACCACGCGCCAAGATGTAGGCGACATCGAGTTTGCCATGCTGCGCCTGTACGCCGACCCGCTTTTAGATACCAACATTCCCGTAGAAATCACACGCGAAGAAGACAAGCGACCTTTGGGGCAAGAATTATCGCAAACCGCCGCCCGCCTCTTTGTGCAAAAGAGAGAGGATAAGCTGGTTTTTACCATCCGTACGCAGGATGTCGCGCAAAACAGAAATTATCAATACACGGCAATCGCCGATGCAGCCGACGGAAAATGGAAAATTACGGACATCAACGAACGGATTTTTTGATTCGGGTGAGGAGGTGCGAGGTACCGGGCTTTTACAAAATCCGGAAAGGTGCCGAAATATCCGGCGTTGTGCATCAGAGAAGTTCCCCGCACCTAAGAAAAATTAAAAAAGATTCTCTTGCCGACCCGGTGAGAGAATCTTTTTTTTTGAGAAAAATTCATCTTTTTTTCCTTGAAAAGTGACTTTTTCGACTTTTTTCAAATTTTTTTCATCTTTTTTTTAAATAAAATATATGGATAATTAAGATTTTTGATTTAGTATTTTTCACAAATTCAGCCCGGTTAGTTGGGTTGTTTGAATGCGTGGATATTATGTAAGTAATTGATTTTTAGCTAGTTGTGATTTTCATTTGGTAAGCCGAAGTATTCGTTCGAGTAGAGTAAAAGGTGCAAATAATTTTCACAATGCCCGTTTTTTGTCTTTGGCAGGGGCAAAAAGTTGCTGCATCTTTGTATTGTCAAACGGAAAGAGGGTGAGCAAATGAGTTCATCCGCATTCAAAAAAACATTTTTAAATGTTCATGGGATATTAAAAGATTTCGGTAGTAAGTTCCTTGTCGGGAAACTCGGAACTTACTACTCGTAATTTTTTTAAGAAGACTTTAAGGCAAAGCGGCTGTGGAAACGAGGAATTAGGATTGTCTTAAATACGAAAGCGGAAATTGGGAACGTTTAATAACAGAAAAAAATAAAGACCTCGGTCTTTGCAAGATATAGAAACTTCGGTTTCAAAAGATTTTATGTTCATGGGATTATAATTTGTTAATAGTAGGTCGTATCACTCGCTTAGTGATGCGACTTTTTTTTTGGGGGAAGTGTTTTTTGAGGGGAGAGGGGAGAGGGGAGAAAGATTCCTGAATTTTATGATAGTATTAAAAAAAGCCTTGTTGTAACACACAACAAGGCTTTTTAATTTAGCAGAGATGAATAGTTAGTCTGAAGACAGTCTAAAGCAAAATCCACTGACCGTCCGGCAACCACCAACTACCAACCATCAACTACCAACCATCATTTATTTGCCTAAATAATTTTTCAGCAGTTTACTTCGACCCGCCGCGCGCAATTTATTGATGGCTTTATCTTTAATCTGGCGCACGCGCTCGCGGGTCAGACCGAACTGAGTGCCGATGTCTTCCAGGCTCATCGGGTGCTTAATGCCGATGCCGAAATAGAGTTTGATAACCGCACTTTGGCGGTCGGTCAGGGTGTCGAGGGCGCGGTCGATTTCACGGCGCAGCGATTCCAGATGCTCCACGCGGGAGTCGGTGCCGGGCGTCGTCATATTTTCTAAAACGTCGAGCAGCGAGTTATCTTCGCCGGTCACGAAAGGCGCGTCCATACTGACGTGGCGGGCGGCGACGCTGAGGGTGGTTTCGACTTCTTCGGTGGTGATTTCGAGCTGGGCGGCGAGTTCGGAAGGGCTGGGTTCGCGCTCGTATTCTTGTTCGAGTTGGGAGAAGGCTTTGTTAATTTTGTTGAGTGAGCCGACTTTATTCAGCGGCAGGCGCACGATGCGCGATTGCTCGGCGAGAGCTTGCAGAATCGACTGACGAATCCACCAAACGGCGTAGGAAATAAACTTAAAACCGCGCGTTTCGTCGAAGCGTTGGGCGGCTTTGATAAGACCGAGATTGCCTTCGTTGATGAGGTCGGAGAGGGAGAGACCCTGATTTTGGTACTGCTTGGCGACGGAAACGACGAAGCGCAGATTGGCTTTGGTGAGTTGTTCCAGCGCATTTTGGTCGCCCTGTTTTATTCTTTTTGCCAAACTCACCTCCTCTTCGGGGGTCAATAAATCGACTTTTCCGATTTCCTGCAAATATTTTTCCAGCGATTGGCTCTCCCGATTGGTAATCGACTTGGTAATCTTCAGCTGCCTCATGTCTTAGTTTGTTGAAATTTGTGGTGAATGTAAAAGCACGTCCGTTGAGTTGATAATTGAGTTTTTCCGTAAGATTTTGAACAGAAAACACTCGATTATCGGGACAGATAAAGTATAAAATCGTGCCGTGTGAACAGGTATAATATTCAGGCGAAATCGGTGGTGTGCAGTAAATTTTCGGGGTAGCGGTTTAATACAAAGGAGACAAAGATAAGGCAGTTTGTGTCTTGAATCCAAACGCCGGGAAAATATTTTCCGTTGGGTCGGCACGAAGACGGCGCGATAAATATCCGGTCGGGGCGGTCGGTTGATTCGCAAAAAGGCTTTGTGCGTCCGAAATTACAGACAAATCCGTCATTTATCTTCCGTTTTGTCGGGTCGAATTTGGTAAATCAAAATTTTTACATTTATTTGCGGCTTTACTCCAATAAATTTCTTGAGAGTTTGTTTTTTTAAGGAAAAATGCCTTTATTAACCCTTTTAGAAATCATCGGATATTGAGTATAAAAATTCTCATTCACTCCTGTCAATTTTATGTTTAATGGATAGAGTTAAGATAGACTTAGAATATATTTTTCGTGCTTCGCCCGGCATGTTGTACCAATTTTTTACCCAGCCGTCCAATCTCATTCGTTGGTTTTGTGACGAGGTGGACATCGAAAAAGATGTGTACACTTTTTACTGGGAAGGCAGCCCCGAAACCGCCGAACTCATCGACGACATCGAAGAAGAGCGCCTGCGTTTTGCCTGGGAAGAAGCCGACGACCCCGAAGAATACTTCGAGTACCGCATGTTTAAATCGCCCGTCACCGGCGAAACGATTCTCGAAATTACCGACTACTGCGACGAAGACGAGCAGGCGGAAATCAAGCAACTGTGGAACAGTCAGATTGAAAAATTGCGCCGCGAAATAGGGGGATAATTCTCGCTCGGTTGTCATAAAAACGGAAACAGCGATACGAAATGTAAGGTTTCGTATCGCTGTTTGTGTTTCTTAGCCGCGCGTTCGACTTTGTTGTGACTTAAATCGGCGGATTTTGCGAAAAAAAAATATTTTCCGCCGATAGTTTCTTAATATTGCACCGCAAAAATACGGCTGTCTTCGATTTTTTCAACCAAAAACGAGTGAGATTGCCTTTCGATAAAATTATCATCATCAGGACAAGATAAAAATGAAGAAATTACTGCTTTTCATCTGCGTAATCGGTTTTCATACCCTCACGGCACAGTCGGATTTTTATAAGACCGATAAGGTGCAGGATATTCATATTACTTTTGAAGAAGACAACTGGTCTATGCTGCTCGACAGCCTGCGCACCAACGGCGACGGGCTGCTGCTCGCCGATGCCAAAATCAACGGTAAAGACTACAAAAACGTGGGTGTGCGGTGGCGCGGTTCCAAGTCTTTTCAGACCGGCAGCAAGCGGAACGCACTGTACATTAAGCTTAACTATATCGACAAAAATCAAAATATCGACGGACACAAATCCGTGAAACTGTCGAACTCGCAGCGCGACCCGAGCATGGTGCGCGAGGTGCTTTCTTATGAAATTGCCCGCAACTACATGCCCGCCCCGCAGGCCAACTACGCACAGGTCAAAGTCAACGACAAACCCTACGGTCTGTACGTCAATTTGCAATCGGTCGATGACGCTTTCTTAGAGCAATATTTCGGCACGGCAGACGGGGCATTTTTTAAAGTCAATTCCGAAGCCGACAACGACGAACCCGACGGCTGCAAGCAAAATATCTTCGGCTCTTTGGAGTACGACAGCAGCATTCGTTGCTACCTGAATAATTTTGAAATGTTGAGCGAAAACGGCTGGAGCGACCTCATGGAACTCGCTCGTACCCTCAACGAAGATACCGGTAATATTGAAAATATTCTCGATGTAGATAATACTTTGTGGATGTTGGCTTTGAATAATGCTTTGGTTAATTTGGACTCTTATACCGGAAAAAACAGCACGAATTTTTACCTGTATCAAGACGAAAACGGTAAGTTTAATCCCGTTTTGTGGGACATGAATTTGAGTTTCGGCAGTCTGAAAAATATCGGAACCGGCTCTGATTTGGATTTGAAAGAATTGCAGGAACTCGACCCGCTGCTGCACGCCGACAATACGACTAAGCCCCTGATCAGTAAATTGTTAGCCGATGAAACTTACAAAAAAATGTACCTCGGTCACCTGCGCACCATCGTACAGTCTTGGCTCAAAGACGATAAATATGCCAACCGCGCCGACGAACTGCGCCGCCTGATACAAGTGCCGTACAGCAACGACCAAAACAGTCAATATACTTTCTCGGAGTTTCAGCAGGCTATGGACAACACGACGGGCGAACGCAGTAAAATACCCGGCATCAAAGAACTGATGGATGCCCGCTACGACTATCTGAAAAAACACCCGGCACTCGCCGTCATTCCCGCGCAAATCAGTGAGGTAAAAGTGCTCGGCAGAAAGCAATTTGCCAAAGGCAATATCAGTAATTACAAAATTAACGCACAAGTCGATAAATACCCGACCCGCGTGTGGGCATGGTATCGCAGCAACGAAGACGAGCCGTTCAAATCCGTGGTGATGTACGACGACGGCG
Source organism: Saprospiraceae bacterium (assembly GCA_020629965.1). GTDB lineage: Bacteria > Bacteroidota > Bacteroidia > Chitinophagales > Saprospiraceae > JAHDCG01. The sequence continues at coordinate 12,494 of JAHDCG010000033.1, forward strand.
CACACAACGACGGCGCGGCGGGCGACGGCATTTTCGGTGCAACGGTCAGCGGCGGCGAAAGCATCGACTACTACATTCAGGCGGAAAACGCCTCGATTATGAGTTACAGCCCGGAGAGCTACATGTTTGAGCAGTACGAGGCGAATTTAAAGGAGTTGAATAAGTAGGACAGTGGACGGTTGGACGGCGGACGGTTGGACGGCGGACGGGGAGGAGGCTCAAAAAAAAAAGCCCTTTGCATCAGGTATGCAAAGGGCTTTTTCGCTCTCGGGTTTTAAGTAGGTTTACAAATTTATTTGCTCAGTAAATTTAAGACAACTCTCTGACAGTCAGGGGTCTCGTCTAACATCTAAAGTCTCGAATCTAACGTCTCTTTACTTGCTACAAATCCGTCTCCAATCCTTTTACATACACAAAACCCAATGCCCCGAAGGAAACCAAACTGCCGTCAAGGGTTTTTGCGGAAAACAGGTAATAATCGTGAAAAGTCGTGACATTCTCGACGATTTGTTTTTTGGCGGGAATAATCGCGCCCAAGAGTTCGTTTTTGTTTTTGAAATCAGCGATAATTTCCGCATTGTGTCTTTCGGAAGAAGGCTTGAGCAGCAACAGCGCAACGAGCAGCACTATGACTGCGATAATTTTGGAGGAGGTTTTCATGTGAACGGTTAGTTTTTGATGATGGAAAAATGACAACTGCAAAACTCGAATTTAACTTTCGATAAACGAACTTTTCCGGCGGAATATTCTTGCAAAAGAAAATTAAAAAAGCCCTTTGCGCACACTGCGCAAAGGGCTTTTTTAATAAAAATCAAGAAAGATTAGGCATGTTGTTCTTCGTGCTTACCTTCTTTGATTTCTTCTACTAATTTGTCGTTGAATGCAGGCAAATCATCGGGATTGCGTGAGGTCACCAAACCTTCGTCGGTCACGACTTCGCTGTCTTCCCAGTTTGCACCGGCATTTTTCAAATCGGTCTTAATCGACTTGTAAGAAGTCACGTTGCGACCTTCGACGACGCCCGCTTCAATCAAGAGTTGCGGGGCGTGGCAGATAGCGGCTACGGGCTTTCCGGCTTTAAAAAATGCGCGGATAAAATCCAGTGCATCGTCATTGGTGCGCAGCGTGTCGGGGTTCATCACACCGCCGGGCAGCATCAATGCATGGTAATCATCGGCGTTTGCGCTACCGACGGTTACGTCGGTTTTTACTTCGATACCCCAGTGGTCTGTGTCCCAAGCCTTAATCGACTCGCCTTCTTTTTTGGGAGAAACGATGTGTACGGTCGCGCCGTTTTTTTCCAGTTCGTTTTTCGGTGAAGTCAATTCCACCTGTTCATATCCGTCGGTAGCCAAAATCGCTACTTTTTTGCCTTCTAATTTAAGGTCCATAATTTTTTAAAATTTTTTTGGTTAGAAAAATACTAATACCGCAAAAGAGCGTTCTAATTGCTCGATTGCTTGTATTAAAAGAAAGGATGAATATTCGATTTGTTCAGTAAAAAAACGGCTTTATGTAAAGCCGAACGGGCGAGAAGCGAACAGAAAAACGGCGGTTGTCGTTATGTTTTCAGACCTGATTTTGTCAATTTGCAAATACCGTAATTCCATGCAAGAAAAAGTAATCCAACCCGCTCCGCCTGCGCCTGAAGAAGACACAAGCCTGAAGAGGTATTTTCTCAAAACTCTCATCACGGGCACTATCATCGTGTTGCCGCTCATCATTATTTTCTTAGTCTTGTCGCTGCTTTTCGACTTTCTTTCGGAGTTGGTGCATCCCATCAGCCTGCTGCTGAGTCCGGGCGAAGACGAGCCGCATTGGGTTATCGACATCATCGCCATGATACTTTTGCTGTGCATCATTTTTGCGCTCGGATTGTGTGTGCATTATAATTGGGGCAAAAAATACATGAGCAGTTTTGAGCGGCATTATCTGAATAAAATTCCGCTGTACGGCACGGTGCGGCAGACCGTTCGTCAGTTTTCGGAGCTGAAAGATATGCCCTTCAAACAGGTCGTCCTCGTCGATATTTTCGGCACGGGCGTGCAGATGACGGGCTTCGTCACCGAGCGCGTCAATCCGAAAATGTGTACCGTTTTTGTGCCGACCGCCCCCAATCCGACCAACGGAAATATCTATCACGTACCCACGGAACGCATCAAATTTATCGACGTCAGCCCCGACGCCGCCATGCGCTCGATTGTGGGTATGGGCAACGGCTCTTCGGTACTTTTTAAAACGGACGGCATCTCGGCGCAGCAGCCGAAGCATCCGGATAAGATTATTACGGATTTGACGGAGAATGGGGTGGTTTGATGGTTTGTTGATTGTTTGAGTCGTTAGCGCGAGGTTGTACCTCGTGTTTACTATTGTTCCGCCTCCGGCGGGCTTGCCCGACGAAATTTTGTGTCAGCCGAAACTACTGTGTTCTTGCCGTGAAATAATTTTAGTGAATGTGATTCCGCCGGAGGCGGGCGTATGTGCGGCACGAGGTACAACCTCGCGCCAACTGAG
>JAHDCG010000033.1:15107-50984 GCA_020629965.1 Saprospiraceae bacterium
ATGAGTTTCCTAACCGCAGAGTGGCGAAAATTAGCCATGGCAAATTATGTTATCGACCCGCAAATCCTGCAAAAGTATTTGCCGCCGCATACCGAATTGGATTTTTTCGAGGGCAAGACCTACGTTAGTGTCATCGGATTTATGTTCCTGAAAACCAAGGTTTTAGGCATCGGTTTTCCGTGGCATAAAAACTTTCCCGAGATAAATCTGCGTTTTTACGTGCGCTACAAACACGGCAACGACCTGCGGCGCGGCACGGTTTTTATCAAAGAAATTATCCCCAAGCCTATCATTTCTTTCGTCGCCAATACGCTGTACAAAGAGCATTATCAAACCCTGCCGATGCGACACGGTTGGGATATTTCCGCAGAGAAAATCAAGACGGATTATGCCTTTAAATTTAAAGGGAAGTGGCACGATATGAGCGTCACCGCCGCGCCGAATTTGGTAGAAATACCCGTCGGCAGCAAAGAAGAATTTATCACCGAGCATTATTTCGGTTACACACCGGCGAGCAAAACGACGACCTACGAGTACGAGGTTACGCACCCGCGTTGGGAGATGTACCCGGTCAGAGATTACAAAATAAACATCGACTTTGCGGCGGTGTACGGGGCGGATTTCGGGTTTTTGGATAGTGCGGCGCCGGACTCGGTTTTGTTGGCGGAGGGTTCTGCGATTACGATTGAGGGTAAAAGATTGGTGAAAGGTTAGGTGGCAGGTGGTTGGTCGGTCGAAAAAAATGCCGGATACAAACCCTGTATCCGGCATTTTTAATCGGCGAAAAATCTATCGCAAAGCCATAAACTCCCGCGCCGCCTGCGGCTCGATTTTGATGTATTTCGTCACATCGTAAGCCTTCATTTCGACCTCGCCTTTGTCGTTGGTTTCGGGTCGGATGGCTTGCGTATGCAGAAAATAATCGTCACAGCCTTCGCAGTCGTACATCGTAAATCGGGTGTGGTGGTACATTTCATCGCCGCGCTCCATATTCATCAATCCGGTGTAGTCTTTACCTTCCAAATCCTTGACAAACTGCTGCGGATTTTGCAGCGCGATACGCGGTGACATTTTGTGTTCTTTCGCCCAATTATTACCCGCTTCCGAAAAGGGGCGGTCTTCATTTGCCGTGTAAGTTGCCAAGCCGACGATAATCAAAAATTCGATTGTCCAGATGACCGTCAGCATCGTGCCGTTGACGGGGTCGCCGGAGTCGCCGAGTGACCAAATGCCCATCATGTTGACGAGTTCCGCCATGACTTTGACATCGCCGGGCGAAAAAATCATGCTGAACGGACCGGTCTCCATCGCAAAGCCCATCCAATAGCCCCAAGCGCAGTACCAGCCGATTAAAGCCCCGACAAATGCCAAACCTTTTTGGTATTTCGTACCGCGAATTTTGCCGAAACGCAAACCGTAATCAAAGGCTTTGCCGAGAAACATCCCGTAACCGACGGCGACCAAAGCATTGATGTAAATAAGCGGAATGTACCAAGTAATGCCCGCATATATCAATCCGCCGACCATACCGGCGACTACGGCAACGAGCAAAAAAATTAAAACGCCCTGCGGCGGTGCGGCGGCGGCGGGCGTGTAATAAAGAGAAGTGTTTTGAGTCATGTTGTTAGTTTTTCCGACAACCGATTGATTTTTTGGTTTTCAAATTATCGGTTTTGGAGGTGAATAATTGCGGCGGTGAAGGTAGGGAAAAAATGTATTTGAGAAAAATTAAAGTAAGGAAATCAAATATTTAAGTGACGGGTGGTAGGTCGCGGTTTGTCAAAAAAAATCTTAGTTAGCGCGAGGCTGTGCCTCGTGTTTACTATTGCTCCGCCTCCGGCGGATTCGTAAAACGAAATTTACTGTTGATATGAACTAAATTTTAGAAAATACGACTCCGCCGGAGGCGGGCAGATGTGCAGCACGAGGTACAACCTCGCGCCAACTGCGTACGGGCAACTGACCGTCCACCGTCCACCCTCTCACCGTCCACCATCAAACAAAAAAAGCCCCCCCCAACACCGAAGTGCCGAGGGAGGTCATCCCAAAAACCAGATTTTGAGAAACCTTAAATCGGTGTAATGGGAAATCGCACATTGTCTCAAGTCTTAAAAAAGGTACGGGGAGTATTTCCCCTTTTTTCGTCTTGTGATGCAATTTCCGTGTGCGGAGGGAATTTGCGTGTATCGTCGTTTTTAAGTCGGGTGAACCCGAAAGCTCACCCGCTTAAAATTGTATGTATCAGTCTGATTTAGAGTCGCTTAGAAAGTCAGAGCAGAAGTCTAAAATCTAACGTCTAAAATCTAAAATCTCAGTCAAGAACCACCATCTTCTTAGTTGCCGTACCCGCTGCCGTTTCCAAGCGATAAATCATTACGCCCGTCGCATCGAGTTGCGATTTGCTGATTTCTACGCTGTTGTAGCCCTGCGCAAAGTCACCCGTGCGCAGCAGCAGCGTCTTGCCTTCGAGGTCGAAAACCGTAAGGGTCGCCGTACCCGCCGCCGGTAGATTGAAACTGATTTCCGTTGCCGTTTTGAACGGGTTCGGTTGGTTTTGGTACAGTGTCAAGTCGGCTGCCGCTTCGTTGAAAGTCAAGTTCAAATCAAAAACTTCCGCTTGCTCCGTGTATGCCTCGGCGGTGAGGTGACGACGGTCGATGTGCAGTGCGTTTTTGAGTGAAGTGCTGTTCTTAGCTTTAAAAGTGATGGTGAAAATAGTGTTAGTGTTGTGTGTGTTTTCTGCTTTGTCCCGGCTCACGAGAAGAATGCCTTGTTCGATGTTTGTCATTCCGAAGTTGTTGAGCGTCATATCCGAGTTTTCTTCCGGAGTCACGCTCACTAATTCTAAGGTCTCGGTATCGAAATTTAAACCGAATTGGTAGCCGATAACCTGCTCGTAGTCAGTCAGTTGCAGAGAAATTGTATGCTCTTCGCCCGCCGTCAGGATGCGGTCGTCGATTTCGATGTTCAATGCGTTGCTGCTGCGTTCTTCCGCGCCTTGCATCACATTGTAGATGGCCGTTCCGTTCACATCGCCGACTTTGATTGCCGTAAAATCTACGTTCATCAAGTCTGCTTCGAGGTTGTTCACGTTGAAAACTTCGGGGAAGCCCGCCTCCCACGGATTTTCCGGATTAGCGAAAGTATAGTCGCTGTCCACAAATCGGTAAGAAGGATTTTCCTGCGGGAACACTTCGTCGATGCCCAAAATCATGCGACGCAAAGACACAATGTCGGAGGTCGTCACGGAGGACGAACGGTTGACGTCGGCCGCGATAATTTTGTACGGACTGTCGAGCAATTCCAAGCCCAAAACGTGTCTTCTGATGAGGACGAGGTCGAAGGTCGAAACGCCGTTCATAAAGTCCGCATTCATCGCCGGCTGTACCGTGTAGTCGTAGCCCGATTGCAAATCATCGAACTCAAAATGACCGTCATCGTCGGTGAGCGAGGGGTTTGCGGTCGGGCCGTTGCCGCTGACCGCGACGTTGACACCCGGCATCACGTTTCCGTCTTCACTCATTATTCCTCCGGCAATAATTTGGTCACCTCCGGCTCCGTCGGTACATAAATTCATATTGTCCTGAATAATAATGTAAGTCTCGCAAAAATCGCTGTTGCCCGCTTCGTCGGTCACTGTAAGCGTTACAACATTCGTTCCAACATCCGCACAATCGAATACATTCGGCGACAGTTCAAAAATTAAATCTTCCTGTGCCGTGCAGTTGTCCGTACTTCCGTAATCCATGATGTCAGCCGCCACTTCAATCATGCCGCCTTCGCCCATCGGCATCAGCTCGATAGCCACGCCGTTCACACAAATCGGAGAGGGCTTTTTGCCGTCTAAAATGGTCAGCGGGAAGGAGCAGATACCCACATTGCCGCAGCCGTCGGAGCCGAGAATAGTCACCTCGTGCATACCGAAAGGATACACGCCGCTGATGTCGTTGCCGTTGCCGAATACATCCGTATCGCCGTCGCTGTCGAGGTCGATTTCAAACGAGAAAGTCACGTTGGGGCTGCAATCGGTACCAATGAAAGGCTCGAAAGAAACGGGCGCATTGCCGCAGTCCTGCTCGGTCGAGGTCACGATGAGTTCGTCCGGACAGTCGAATACAGGGGCTTCGTTGTCGCTGACTTTGATAATCTGCGTCCACTCGCCGTAGCCCTGCGGGTCGCCGTCGTTCGGGTCGTATTGACACCAGTCGATGACTATCCATTTGCGCAGAATTTTGAAGCAAGCGGGCGGGTTAATCGGCAGGTAAGTGTCTTCGTAAGTCACCGCAATCAAATCGCAGGAGTTAGAGCTGAACACCGGCTGACGATAATTCAAAGGCTGCAAAGGCAAGCTGTCGGGGTCGATGCTCGCACCGCATTCAAACGTCTCGTAATCGGCGGGCCAAGAGACCGCGTTTACATCGAAAGGATTGCTGTTGACAATGGTCAGCGTTTGGTTGCAAGTTGCCGTGCGCCCGGCTGCATCCGTTGCCGTGAAGGTGCGGATAATTAAGCCCGTGCCGCAGGTTGTGCGTTGGTCGTCCACCGTATCGGCAATCATGACGTCGCCGCAGTTGTCCAGTCCGATGGCAATGCCTTGACCGTCGAGGTCATCGAGGTCGAGGGCGTTGCCTTCACATTCGATGGTTTTGTCCGGCGGGCAGACGATGGTCGGGTCGAGTTTGTCTTGTACCTCGACTTCTACCATACATTCGTTAAAATTGTCGCTCGTGTCGAACACGCGGAAAACGACCATGACGGTTTCTACCACATCTTCGCAGCAAAAGGAAATGTATTCGTCAAAAATCGGTGTAGAACCGTCACAATTCAAGCCGTTCATGCGGCGCACCTCGAAGCGGTCCACCTCGCAGTTATCGTCGGAGCCGTCGTCAAATACGGCTGCGTTGATGAGTGCCGAGCCGTCACCGGTCAGGGCTACAATGGTAAATTCGTCACAGACCGCTACGGGTGCCGTGTTGTCGTTGATGTTAAGTGTGGTTGTGCAAGATGAAGAGTTACCGCACTGGTCGGTAGCTACATAAGTTAAAGTGTGTGCTCCTACGCCCAATGTAATCGGTTCTCCGATTTGTCTGATACCCTGTGGTGTGATGATGAAAACTTCCACGTCCGAACAGCCGTCCGAGACGCTCGCCGGTGCCGGCAAGACGAAAGTCGCCAAACAAGCCGAGCCTACCGTGCTGACATTAAATGCCGCCGGACAGACCACCGTCGGCGGTTCGTTGTCTTCGATTTGGATGACCTGAATACAGTTGTAAGGATTTTCGTCCAAATCAGTGCTCACGCACCAATCGTAAACCGTCCAGGTGCGCAGAATTTTTTGTCCGCCGCCGCAAAGGTCGAATACCTCATCGGAAAAAGAAGACGCCAACTCGCAGAAGTTATCGGCGCCCGGTACGATGTCGTACACTTCCCCTTCAACGGTGAAAGTCGGGTAACCCGTCTGTGAGGGGTCGGTAATCGGTTGGTTGTCCGCGCTGCACTGCAAAGTGACATTCTCCGGGCAGGTCGGCGTAAAATCAATCAACGACACGCGGTCCACCTGAATGGTTTGCGTGCAGGAAGAGTTGTTGCCGAGACCGTCGGAAGCGACCCAGGTACGCGTGATAATCGCGCTGAAGTCGTCGTCGCAGTCACCGTCGGTCACTTGGTCGAAGAAGTCGATAGTCAGCGACGTCATGCCGCCGGAGCAGTCTTCGATGACGGGCATCATGTCGCTCATCGCATCGGTGCTTTCTACGCAGAAGACGGTTTGGTCTTCGCAGCCGATGCTCGGGCCGAGTTTGTCTTCCACGTCGATTTGACCCCAGCAGGAGTTGTTTGTCGCGCCGTCGGTCACTTGGTAGGTCAGCGTTTGACCGATGTAAGTTTCATCGACGGTAGGGGAGTTGGGGATGGTCTGTCCCGCCAAGGTCATCAAGACCAAGGTGTACGGGCCGGCACAAGCGTCCGGGTCTTCGAGCACCATATCCGGGGTCACGGTGACTTCGCAGCCGAACTCCGGAGCGGGCAACGAGATATTTACATCGTCGTTACAAGTCATGGCACACTGCGCTTTCAATGAACTTTGTACGGCAAGCGAGCAGAAAAAGACAGCCACAATGCTGAAAATTTTCGCTAATCGAATGCCTCCCGTGTGCCTGCGGTTTTGTGTAAACCTAAGTTTTCTCATGGGAAAAATAATTTGAAAATCGAGAGTCGGGACATAAAACGCCCGGTTCGACAGAGGGCAGCGGCCGCTCTTCCGAGGGTTGTATTCCTGCATTTTTCAGCTCTCGAATGTTTTTAAAAAAATGTTTCGACAGTGTGTAAGAATGTGGTCGAAGTACTGTATGCGGGCTGTGTAAGCAGCCTTTTTTTTTGGTTGTTGGTTGTCCGTTGCCGGTTGACCGCGGGGTTACTGTTTTTTTCTTTTGGTTTGAGTGGTTTGATGATTGTTTGAGTTGTTTGAATAGTTGCGTTCTTGCTTTGTGCAAATCGAGTTTTCTCGAAGTACAACTTGAGTCTTGAAATGGTAAAAAAACGTGAGGTTTTGACCTCAAAAAAAATGTGTGTGTAAGTGAAAGTACGTTCAGCAAAAGGAAGAAGGAAAATATATCAGAAGGAAGCAGGAAAATCAATTAAAGCAGAAAGTCAAGCAAAATGCACCCGTCAACCGTCAACCGTCAACCAAAATAATATATTAAAAGCCGGCAAATCAGTCAGTAAATGCAGTCAATCAGGCAAGTACAGCCCGGCAACCATCAACTACCAACCATCAACCAACCAAGAAGGGATTTGCCGAGCAGCCCCCGTCGAATAAGGAGCTGCCCGGACAAATCGCCGACTGTTTAATCGCCGCATTGCTTTTAAAACGCAGACGATAAGCGACGACCGAGTTGGTCGGTTTTTGGAGTACGCAACTCGACAACCGTATGATTGTCAAAGAATTATAGTCCCTCAGTCGTGATTTTTTATAATGTAAATTTTCTTTTTGTTCATGGAAAATTCTCATTTGTCATGACCGTAAAACCAACCGAAAAAATGTGTGTGTATAAGTAACTGTGTAAATAGTGTTAAAATGCTGAACGGTTAAAGAAGAATAGATTCGTGTAAGAAAAATTCTCGGTGGTCGCTGTTCTCAAAGTATGTTTAGTCTTTTGTCGTAAACTTTTTTACGACGTGCCCCCTAACCCCCGGAGCGGGGGAACTTTCTCCGGGCTTGAGCTTAGAGGTAATTCGCAATTTATCGCTTCGACCTCCTGTATTGTTTAATTCGATTTTGGCTTTTGAAAAGAAAAAGGTGGTCTCCTTCATTCGAGAATGTCGGAGACCGACCCATCCCAAAAAACCTAATTTTGAATATAATTTTTTTGTTTTGTGTGGGGTTTGTTTTCCCCGGCACTAACGTACCGGGCTGATGTGCCTCGTGCCTTCGGCACTTATATGCTTGTTACAGCACTAACATTCTCTGCACCTCTGTTTTTTTACCTTCGATTTCTAACCAATAGAAAAGCACACCTTTCGGCAGGTTTTCTAAGTAGATTTCTTGTCTGCCCTGCGGGTAGTCGGCGTTTAGTTCTTGCAGCATATTTCCTTCAATATCGCTTAAAAACAGCGTCACATTTTCTGCGGTTGGTATGTCAAAAACTACCGTCGTGCCGGCCTTCGCGGGGTTAGGGAAATTCTGTAATAAGCGAACGCTTTTTACCGCTTTGTCAAAGTCGAATGCGAGTTTGTAAATCTCGTTATCGCGGTACGCTTCCGCTGTAATCCGTGTCTCGTTAAAGTGCAGGACATCGGATAATTCGCCGTCGGCTAATGCGGTGAAATGTAAAGTAAAATCAAGCGTTTCGGCTTTCTCCGACTCCGTATTCCAACTGAAATTAACCTTGCCCGCCGCCGTTTTTTCTCTTCCGAAATGAGCGGCGGTAACGTTTTCGTTTGCGCATTTTATATCATGCAACAACACTTTAGTATAGTCCAAAGCCGTGCCGAATTGTGCTCCCGTGACCTCATTTATCGAAAAATTTATAAAATAATTTTCACCTTTTTTCAATGTCACATTTTTAATATGAATCGGAAGGAGGTTTGCGTGGGTTTTGTCGGAAAAATCGCGTTCTTCCGCCCCCCCGTCGGTGAGGTTTGCGGTGCCGTTGATGTCGCCGATTTTTACGGCGATAAAGTCGGTGTCCCAGTGATTTTGGTTTAAAACGGGAATGATAATTTCTTCGGGAAAATTTTGCTGAGTAGCATTGACATTCGCATCGAAGACAAAATTTTTATCGACAAATCGCCAACTCTTATTATTCGGAAATTCTTCGATGCTGCCTAAAATCAGTTTGCGCATCCAGACCATATCGAGCGTCGTGACGTCGCCGGAATTATTCACGTCGGCGGCGATGAATGTGTAAGGCGATTCGATTTCTTCCAAACCCAAAATGTGCTTGCGAATGCCGATGATGTCGTTGGTCGTCACACCGTTGAGCGGGTTGAGATTGTAGGTCGGTTTGATTGCGTAAAATTCGCCCGCCGGTAAGTCCGGAAAAGCGTAAGTGCCGTCCGTTTCCGTAGCGACCGCCATTTGTACGCCGCCGCTGAGACCGACGTATTTTCCGTCGATATTTTCGCCCTCCGCGTTGGTGATTTTACCGGCGATGGTGCCGTCGGGGCAGATGTTGCCGTTGTCTTGTACCGTTAAATTTGTCCAACAACTCGCCTCGTTGCCCTCCGCGTCTCTGACCTGAAAAAGCACTTCGTTATCGCCCCGGTCGGCACAGCCGAAAGTGTGCGGCGTGAGGTGATAGGTCAAAGTTTCGGAGCAATTATCGTAGCTGCCCGCGTCGAAAAGTTGCGGATTTACGGCGACCGTTCCGTTGCTGCCGAGATTGACCGTGAAGCCCTCGTTGCACAACACGGTCGGAATTTGTGCGTCCAAAACGTACAAATCCATGCTCAAATTCGTGATATTGTCGCATTCGTCGCGCGCCGTAAAAGTGATGTAGTGAAAACCCGCCGGGTAAGTACCGCTTGCGTTTTCCTTGTTATCGTCGGCGTAAAAAGAGTTGTTGCTCACCTCGACCGCCGCGCTGCAATCCGTCGCCCAGGCATCGGGAAATTCAACGTAAGTTTCGCAGTCCTCGCCGTAAATGAAAACCGTAATGTCGGCGGGAACGCTGAGTTCGGGCATTTCGTTATCGTAGATTTTCAGGGTTTGATTGAACGACCAATAACCGTCTTCCGCGCTGTCATTCGGGTCGAAAACGCACTCGTCGTACACTTCCCAAAAACGAACGATGTGCAGACAGGCATCCGTCACGGCGATGGTGTCGTCGGTATGAAAACTCAAAATTTGCTCGCAGTCCGCGCCGCTGATTTCCGGGTAGCCGGTGTGGTCGGGGTCGAGCTTGAGACTGCATTCATAAGTCGTAAAATCCGCAGGAAAAACCACATCCGTCGGGGTCGCATCACCTACCGTAATTTGCTGCACACAAAAAGCGGAATTATCATCTTCATCCGTTGCCGTCCACAGTCTCAACACCGTGCCGTAGCCGCAGTCGTTGAGGTCGGAAATATCGTCGGTCGGGATGATACTTGCCACCGCGCAGTTGTCGGTTGCGGTTGCCGTGCCGCTGATTGTCAGGTTGTTATAGTCATCGGTGCAGTTTAGCTCGACGGGCAACGGGCAGACAATCGACGGTGCCAAAAAGTCATCGACCGACACCTCTACGGCGCAGTCGTTGTGCAGCCCCGCGACGTCATAAACCCGCAGGGTAATTGCCAGCGGCGACGCCAAAATATCGCTGCAATCGAAGCTCGCCGAAGGTGCGAAAGCCGCTCCGTTTTTACTGACTTCGAAGCGGTCGATTTGGCAATTATCCGTGCTGTTTTCGTTGAATGTGTGCGCGGCAAGTACCGTATTTTCTTCCTCGCCGAGCGAGATAAAAGTGTGTTCTTTGCAGACGGGCGTCGGTACTTCATTGTCGATGATAGTGACCGCCGTTTGACAGGTGCTTTTGTTGCCGCATTCGTCCTGCGCCTCGTAGGTAATCGCGTGGGTGCCTTGCGGAATGTTGCTGTAAGTCGCGGCGTTTTCGCCGTATTCCCAAAGGTGCGTGAGCGTAAAATTCGAGCAGTTATCCGTTGCCGTCGCAGCGGGCGGAGTCACCGTGCCGGTGCAGTTTCCGTTGTCGGTAAAGACCGTAAAATCGGCGGGGCAGGTTATCGTCGGTGCCTGTGTATCTTTGACGCGAATGAGTTGAATGTAGGTCTCACTGTCGTCGGTACAGTAGTCGAATACCGCCCAGGTGCGGAAGATTTTGGTTTCGCCGCCGCAGACGACCGTCGTTTGGTCGGAAAAACTCGTAAGCAGGTCGCAGTCGCTGCTGCCTTCGATAATTTTGCCGTTGATGCGGGGTTGACCGGTCAGAGTTAAGTCCGCCGGATCGTCTTGATTACAGACCAAACTCGGCATTACGAAGCCGTCGCGGTTGGCGGGCCACTGCACGTCGTCGAGTGTATTGCGGTGCAGCATAATGATTTGGTCCGCGCTGCGGATGTTGCCGTACTCGTCGGTCACATACCAGGTGCGGAGGATTTCCGCCGTATATTCTTCGCCGCCGATGCCGTAAAAACAGTCGTGGTCGGTGAAAGTATCAATCCAATCGTAAGTGATGTTATCGGGGTGACTCACGTTGTCCTGCACGCCGGGGAAGCCGATAATTTCGGGGTCGGTGTCGGCATTACAATTTAAAAACAGGGAGTCTAAAAAGATGACGGGCGGGGTATTGTCGGCGACGGTGATGCCGCCTTCGCAGTTGTTGCCGGTGGCGTTGTCGGTGACTTTAAACATCAAATCTGCGCCAATCATAGTTGCGTCCGCCGTGTCGCCGTAGCTGTATCCGCTGAGGTTGTCGATGATTTCTACGGTAAAGCCTTCGGTGCAGCCGCCGGTCGCACTGCTCAATGCCACCTCGGGGGTCAGTACCGCCTCGCCGTCGCCGCCGAGACTGATGGTAAAATCCTGACGGCAAACCATGGGGCACTGCGCACGCAAAATGCTCTCACCGATTGCCGTTCCGAGGAGGAATAACAACGCGATTACGAATATTTTGCGGGCTGTGCTCATGTGGATAATTTGTTGAATAGCAAGTCATGTACGGTTGACGGTTGACGGTTGTCGGTTGACGGGAGCAGCCTGAGATGACTCTGACCGGAGTAGAGTATCACTATTTTTGAGCTGCTTTCCTAATCAACTTTGACCGCAAAACCGCCGTGGTATAGGACACTTTTTTAGGGTGTCTTTTACCTTGCTTTTGCTGCTGTGTGTTGAATTTAAAATGCTGACGTACAGCGGGTTGGGTGAACGAGGTTCACTTAGTCGCTGTTTGCCTTTTGTAAAAAAAATGTTGTAGAAAAAAGAAGGAGAGTCCGGACGGTAGTTACTTTGAAACGGGGGGCTGTTTCTCGACCGTCGATGTGTTTGTGTGCAGACTTCTCTTAGTATGTTTGTGTACTCTTTTTTCTCATAGTATGTTTTTCGCACGGCGTTAGTTTTTGACGCATTGCGATTTGTTTGATATATTAGAAAAGATTATGCCAAACCTTTTTTTGGTGTTTGCTTATTTTGCCCGGCACTAACGTACCGGGCTGAAGTGCTTCGTGCCTTCGGCACTTTCGGGTCGGTGGATTTTTTTACCGGGTGCGGTCCGGACGCGGGAAAATGCGTTTCTCTCTCAAGCAAAAAATGAAAATCAATTCACCCGAAATACCCAAAAGCGAAGACCCCGTAGAGACGCAGCACTGTCACGTCTTGCTCCGTAGAAAACGATAAAATGCAGGCAACCGAAAAACCAAAAAGCGCAGACCCCGCTCGTACAGGCGTGGGAAAACGCGTCTCTCTCAAGCAAAAATCGAAAATCAATTCACCCGAAATACTCAAAAGCGCAGACCCCGTAGAGACGTGGCACTGCCACGTCTTTCCCGGAGAAAACGATAAAATGCAGGCAACCGAAATACCCAAAAGCGAAGACCTCGCTCGTACAGACGCGGGAAAACGCGTCTTGCTCCGGAAAGGATAGCAAAATTGAATTTTATACTTTGCGCTTTGTGATGATGAAATTATCGGTATCATGCCGGTCGCGTTTTTTCAGGGCAAGACGTCCCAATGGTACGTCTCTACGGGGAGGTATATTTTTGGGTGAGTGTGAAGGCAAAGTTGAACGTTTTATTCTCGGAATAAAATGTGATTTTTGCTTCATCCGTGAAGTTTATGCTGCACCTTGTCCAAAGAAAACGATATAATGCAGGCAACAACAACAAAGAAAAGCAAATACCAAGAAATTCATCTCTCCCCCCGCCGCAAGCGATTCACCAAGCCGTCCGCCCGCCGTGTCGTCTCCGGCTGTCGGTATTTGTTGCAGGCGTGCAGCACCCAATCGATGGCAGTGGGCAGGTCGATTTTATGACCGATGCTGACAAAAAGTGGTTTGATGCCGTCTTGAGTGCGTAATGCCGCGCCGACTTCCGTGCCGTCGAGCAGCAAAGATTGACGGCTGCCGCGTGGTTTTTTGAGGGCGGTTTTGTCGTATTTTCCCGTCAGCCGATTTTTGGCGCAGCCGATGGTCGGCACGTCGAGTTCGATGCCGAGGTGCGATGCCATACCGACGCCTTTGGGATGGGCGATGCCCTGTCCGTCACAGATGATGAGGTCGGGTTTGAGGGCGATTTTTTGGTAGGCGGCTTTGAGGGCGGGAATTTCCCGAAAGGAAAAAAGTCCGGGAATATAAGGAAAAGTAATCGGCACCACGGCGTGCTGTTCTTCAATAACGGTAAGGGTTTCGGCATCAAGTACGACGACGGCACCAATCATGGTTTGCGCCTCTTCGTCGTAAGCGACATCCGCGCCGGCGATGTATTTTATCGGATTAGGCAGTTGGTTTTCACGGATGACTCGGGTGCGGAGGGCTTCTTGGATTTTTAGGTAGGGGGTGGGGGAGAAGGGGTTTGGAGGTTTGGGGGTTGAGAGGTTGGGCGGTTTTGTCTGCATATATTTTGACTTTAGGTGATTATCAGACTTGTTTGTAAACAAAAAAACGTAATTTGATAAATAGCTGTTAATCATAAATAGCTGTTAATCAGAGGTTTACTGTACTTTGAAAGTTTAGTAAACCTTATTTCCGAACAAGTCTCATCATTTTAAGAAATTTAATCTTTGTGAGGAAGTACAAGCAATCGCAGTAGCTCTCCACTCTCAACCCTCCAAAAACAACCCCATCAACTCCTCCGCCCCCCGAAACGGACTCATCTCTCCCGCCAAAACCGCCCGCTCAATCTCATTTTTCCTACCCTTTACCTCCGGATGCTCCGCAAACAAACGCCGCAATTTTTCCTGAATACTTTCCTCCAGCCAATATTTTGCCTGTGCCGCGCGGCGTGATTGCCAATAGCCGTTTTTCTGCGTGGCTTGGTGATATTTTTGAATGTCCTGCTCGATTTCCGGAATGCCCGCGCCCGTCAGTGCGGAGCAAGTAACCGCTTTGGGTATCCAACCGCTCGCGCTCGGGGGGAAGAGGTGCAGGGCGTTGCGGTAGCTCATTTTGGCTTTTTTGGCGGCGTCGGCTGAGTCACCGTCCGCCTTATTGACCGCTATCATATCCGCCGTTTCGACGATGCCGCGTTTGATGCCTTGCAGCTCGTCGCCCGCGCCGGGGAGGAGGAGGAGGAGGAAAAAATCTGTCATGGAGTGTACCGCTGTTTCGGACTGTCCGACGCCGACCGTCTCGATGATGATGCGGTTAAAGCCCGCCGCTTCACAGAGAATTATCGTCTCGCGGGTCTTACGGGCAACGCCGCCGAGGGTCTCGCCGGCGGGGGAAGGACGGATAAACGCCGCCGGGTCGGAAGACAGTTTTTCCATGCGCGTCTTGTCGCCCAAAATGCTGCCGCCGCTCACCTGACTCGTCGGGTCGATGGCTAAGACGGCAACCTTGTTGCCCGCCTCGGTCAGGTGCGTCCCGAAGGCCTCGATAAAGGTACTCTTGCCGACGCCCGGCGTCCCCGTGATGCCGACGCGCACCGATTGCCCCGCCGCCGGCAGACATTGCTCGATAATCTGCTGCGCTAAATCTCGATGCTCCTTTTTCGTACTCTCCAAAAGCGTAATCGCCTGACTCAGCAGCACCCGATTTCCCGCCAAAATACCCGCCGCGTATTCTGCCGCCGTGCGCGATTTGGGCCGCAGTCGCCGCCGATTTTCGGACAAACGCGGGTTGATTTGCGCCGGAGGAGCCACTCCCGGTTTTACCGTCAGATGCGTGTCTTTTTTGTTATTGTTCGATTTCATGCTTTCGGTCAAACGTTAATGTTCTTAACGCTGTCAAATTAAAATTTTAACAATTTGTATAACTGTTTGAAAATGAGATAGTTGGGAGGAGGTCGCACATTTAAGAACTTGCCCCGAAACAAAAGTACGAAGTTAAACTGTCTTAAACGCCCGGGCGGGCGGACTTTGCCTATTGCTAATTCGTGACTAATGGATTTACTTTGTCGTATCGACTACGAAAGGAAAGGGAATTGACTTCTTGATTTTTTTCGCGCATACATCGAAAAAGTTGCTGTTTTTTAAAATCAACGGAACACGAACGTAAGCTAAAACGCAAATATTTTATCGACCGCGCATTTTTTATTTTTCCGGACTAAGCATTGATACCATATAGAACACCTTTTTTGAAGTCAATTGCTTTTCTGTTCGTATTCAGCCCCTAACCCCGGAGCGGGGAACTTTCTGCGGGCTTGAGATTATGGTAAATTTTGAATTTCTCGGTTCTCTTTTTGTTGAAAAACAAGAGGCTTTGAGACTCGGGTTTTTGTAAGCGAATCTAAGTTCAAAACGAGTTTAAGTTTTGAAAACAGATACTCCCCGCTCCGGGGTCGGGGGTCTTCATTACGAATTTGCTTTGCGTCTTCAGCCCCCTAACCCCCGAATCGGGGGGACTTTCTCCGGGCTTGAGATTATAGTAAATCTTGAATAACTCGGTTCTCTTTTTTTTGAAAAACAAAAGGCTTTGAGACTCGGATTTTTTGAAAGCGAATCTAAGTTAAAAACGAGTTTAAATTCCAAAGACAGATACTCCCCCGATTCGGGGGTCGGGGGGCCTTCATCACGAGTTCTAACCCAAAAAACAAAAAAAAATTGCTCAATAAGTTTGATGCGAGAGGGGAAGTTCGGAAAACCAACCTCTCGTATTTTTTGAGCCGAACGATACGCTTTAATACTTCTGTACCGCCGTCGCGGACACAACCGAATATTCCTATTTTTAACTCGAATATTTTATCTGACTCTCTTACGGTTGACGATGCGACGTGCGGTTTTTTTCTTTTGAGGAGAGAGGGGAGAGAGGTGCTTACCGTTTTTTTAGTGCGCAAATCTGCCGCATTTGCTTACCGTTTTTACTGCTGTTTTTTAATATGTGCCGACGCACGGTTTTTGCCGTAGTTGCAATTTCATATCTTTGCGCTTTTTTACGCAAAACTGCCCGCCGGGCACCGGAACTCGTTTTCTTTTTTTGCGTTAAATGAACTTTCCGAATGCTGTATTTTGTAACAAAAATTCTTTCAAATTTTTGTTGTTTAGAAGTTTAGGCGTTTAATTGTTTAGAACGCTCGCTGCAATTAAACGATTAATTCCGGTAGAAATCGGAACTAAACTTTTAAACAATGCTGAAAGGAATTTCTGTGCAGTGTATTTTGAACAATATCAAACGGTACCGGCAAAGAATTATTACAAAAGGTATGATGAGAACGGATACTCCGTCAACCGTCAACCGACAACCGTCAACCAACAAAAATGAAAAGAACCGAAATAGCTACGCTCCTCCAAAACAAACCCGTCGGCGAAAAAGTCACCGTCAAGGGCTGGGTACGCGCCTTTCGCAGCAACCGATTTATCGCGCTCAACGACGGCACGGGTTTTAATAATGTGCAGTGCGTCGTCGATTTTGAAAAAACGCCGGAAGAGGTCATCAAACAAATCGGCTTTCATGCCTGCGTGGCGGTGACAGGCGAAGTGGTCGAGTCGCAGGGCGCGGGGCAGGACATCGAGATTTTGGCGGATACCGTCGAGATTTTGGGCGGTACGGATTTGGAAAAATACCCTTTGCAGCCTAAGAAAATGTCGCACGAGTTTTTGCGCGAAAAGGCACACTTTCGAATGCGTACGCAGACTTTTTCTTCCGTGTTTCGCATACGTCACGCGGTTGCTTTTGCGGTGAATAAATACTTTAACGACCGCGGCTTTTACTACATGCACACGCCGATTATCACGGGCAGCGATGCCGAGGGTGCGGGTGAGATGTTTCGCGTAACGACGCTGAACGATGCCAAACCGCCGCTGACCGAAGACGGCAAAGTCGATTACAAACAGGACTTTTTCGGGAAGCCGACAAACATGACGGTCTCCGGGCAGTTGCAGGCCGAAATCGGGGCGATGGCACTCGGCAAGGTCTATACTTTCGGGCCGACTTTCCGCGCCGAAAACTCTAATACTTCGCGTCACCTCGCCGAGTTTTGGATGATCGAACCGGAGATTGCTTTCGGTGACATCAACGACGATATGGACCTCGCAGAGGACTTTATCAAGTACCTCATCAGCTACGTTTTGGAAAATTATCCGGATGATTTGCAGTTTTTGGAAGAGCGCATCACCAAACTCGAACGCAACCTGCCGACCGCAGACCGCCGTCCGATGCCGCTGACCGAGACGTTGCGTTTTGTAGTTGACAATGATTTCGAGCGCATTACTTACACCGAGGCGGTGCGTCACATTCAAAATTCTAAACCTTACAAAAAAGGAAAATTCGAGTTTCCGGTAGAGTGGGGTACCGACCTCGCGGCGGAACACGAGCGGTATTTGGTGGAGAAAAAATTCAAAAAACCGGTCATCGTCGTCGATTATCCGAAGGACATCAAGGCGTTTTACATGCGTATGAATGACGACGGCAAGACCGTGGCGGCAATGGATGTCCTCTTTCCGGGCATCGGCGAGGTCATCGGCGGCTCACAGCGCGAGGAACGCTTGGATATGCTCAAAAAGCGCATGGCGGAAATGGACGTGCCGGAGCACGAGTTGGATTGGTACTTGGATTTGCGTCGTTTCGGCGGTTGTCCGCACGCGGGTTTTGGATTGGGCTTCGAGCGCATTGTGCAGTTTATTACGGGCATGTCGAATATCCGTGACGTAATTCCGTTTCCGCGCACACCGGGGAATGCGGAGTTTTAGTCGCTTGAGACTTGAGACTTGAGACTTGAGACGTTAGATTTTAGATTTTAGACTGCCGTTTTGACTTGTACGGGTTTAGACTCATTAGTGCAACGATTTATTAAACTTTGATAGTTTTTTTTTTGAACCTGATTTATATGATTCTTATGATTGGTTATGATTTGGATTTTACTTCGTAAAATCTTCGCAATTCGCAATCAACTTAACTGTCAGAAACTAACAAATCATTGCATTAGTTTTAATCTGTTTTGTTTTTGAAATATTTGTAAAAAAAAAGCCGCCGCAGAATTGATTTTCTGCGACGGCTTTTTTTGCTTTTTTATCGGCTAAAAACCGCCGAAAGCAATCAGAAAGAATAATAATAAAAGTATCGTAGCGGCTATCGGCAGCAGACCCGCCACAGCTCCGAAGACAATACCGGCGATTGCCGTGCCTTTTCCCGTGTAAAACCCGCCGCTTTCTTTGATAATTCTGCGGGCATTGAGACTCATGAAAAAGCCGATGATGCCTAAAACGACTCCGAGAATTAAAATCACTTCGAGCACAAACGCATTGCCGAGCAGAAGCATTAAAAGTGCCGCAATGCCTAATCCCAAACCGACTTTTGCTTTAGGATGAACGTTTGTCTCCGCGGATTTTAGCTGTTTTTTTGCCTTGAAATTGCGGGAAAAAACGCTCCCGCGTGCCGCCCGTTTGCATTTCTTTTTAACAATGCGAAAAAAACGTTGTAAGCCGTTTTTGTGTAACCTATCCGGCGCACCGGGCAGCCGTGCCGTTTGCGTTTTCGGATTTGCCTCCGCAGTAATCGCAGTATTTCTCGCGGAGACGAATGTCACATTTAAAAGCAGAAAAAACGGGAGAAAGAAAATTTGAAATTTCATGCAAGGAAATTGAGTCTAAAAGGTGTTGTACTGCCGGTGCTTTAACTTTTCAATCCGCATAATATTTTTCTAAAAAAGAGAAGCAAAAAACAAGAACAAAAGAATAACGGCAACAATGAAAAGCACAATAAGTAAACTGCCGGTAACAATGCCGGCGATTGCCATTCCCTTGCCGCGAAAAAAACCGTTGCTTTCGTTGATTTTGCTGAGTCCGATAATCCCTAAAACTATCGCCGCTATTGCGAGCAACAGCCCGAGAGGCCAGAGCAAAAACACGAAAGGAAAACTTGCAATGCCGGCAATCATGCTGATTAAAGCTGTTGTCTCCGGCTTACCTTCGGCGGGCGCGGCAGCGTGACGACGGCTGCGTATTTTCTGTTTGACCGAGCGCAGCAAATGCCGAACGCGCAGTTTTTTCCCTTTTTTATCGGGACGCAGGCGAGCGGTACGCTCGTTAATTTGGACATCGGTAACGGTAGCGGCGGCAGTCACGGCGGAGAGTGAACCGGGCACGGCAAAGGTGCAGCAGAGAACGAGGAAGAGTAAAATTTTTTGCACGAGCAGAGGTTTTTTTAGTTATAAAGCAAAAGAAAAAATCAGAGCAATAAAGAAGAATAAAAACAAAAGCCAAAGGATACCGATAATGATACCGGCTATTGCCATGCCGCGCCCGCCGTAATATCCGCCGCTTTCTTTGATGCGCCTGAGAGCGAATATGCCTACGATGAGTGCCGGAATGCCCGCCAAAAATCCGAGCAGAAAAAAACTCCCGATACCTAAAATCAAGCTGAGTTTGGCAAGCGGGTGTGCCGGCGGTTTTTCTGTTTTTGCGGTGCGCGCCGTGCGTTTTTTAGCTACGGAACGTATTTTTTTTTCAAGAAAAAATCGACGCGCCGTTTTTTTCTCTTTAAAAATACCTCTTTCCGCTTTTTCAACGGAAACGGTTTGGATTTCGCTGTTTACGGCGTATAAATTTCCGCTTTCGGGCAGAAATCCGAATGCGCAAAACAGGACAAAAAGCAATATTTTTTTCATGAGTTCGGGAGTTTTGGTGCGGAAAGAAAATCAATGTTTTTTTGGTCTGTCAAATGTAGGAAAAATAAGTCGGTTGTTGCGATTTTTGTTCTAAGAAATGTTCTTTCCGGATGCGAAAAATGTGCACAAAATCCCTACTATTCGTTTTTCTCTTCTCAAATAATCTTACCTTGCAACCGACCGAAAGTAAACCGCTAAATGCAACTTTTCCATGTCTAAAATTGTATTTTTAACTCTGATAATTGCCGTCCTTAACGGCTGCCCGAATACGCCCGAAAATATGCAAATACCCGAAAATTTCTCTTGGCAGGGACACCGCGGCGCACGCGGATTGCTGCCCGAAAATACCGTTCCCGCTTTTCTCAAAGCCCAGGAACTCGGCATGGGTACTTTGGAATTAGACATTGCCGTTTCCCGAGACTCACAAATTATCGTCACGCACGAACCCTGGTTTTCCACCGAGATTTGCTTGAATAAAAACGGAAATGAAATAACGGAAGAGGAAGGAAAAAAGCTGCGGATTTATGAAATGACCGCCGCCGAAATCGCGGAGTATGATTGCGGCTCCAAAGCGCACACACGCTTTGCGAAGCAAGAAAAAATGCCCGCCTACAAACCCACCCTGCGCGCAGTCGTCGAGGCGGCGGACGCCTACGCCCGTGAACATAATTTGCCGCTGCCCGCTTACAATATCGAGATAAAAAGCGAGCCGGACTACGACGGGGTGCTGACGCCGCCGATTGCCGATTTTGTAGCTTTGACGGTAAAAGAATTGCGAGATTTGGGAATTGATAAGCGCGGTAATTTACAATCTTTCGACCTGCGCGCTTTGGAAGAAATACACAAACAAGCCCCCGACATCGCGGTCGCTTACCTTGTCGAAGCCGCCGTCGATACCGAAGCTGCTTTAAATTTATTGACCTTTAAACCCGAAATTTACAGCCCTTACTATCCCTTAGTCAACCAAAAAATGCGCGACCTGACCCGCGCACGGGGTATAAAAATCATCCCGTGGACGGTCAACGATACCGTAACCATGAAAAAATTGATAGCTTTGGGCGTGGACGGCATCATCACGGATTATCCGAATCGCGCCGCCCAAATCGAAGGTTTTTCACCCGCCGCAAAACGCTGAAACTCATGTCCAATATCTTAGACGACGACCTGCTCAAAATCCCCGCCGAACCCGCCTTGCCGCTCGCTTCTTTTTGGACGCGCGTCGGGGCTACGCTGCTCGACAGCCTTATCCTGATGCCGCTCATCGGTCTCGGTGTGTACAATATGATTACGTGGAAAATTTTGCCGCTTTTCATTCTCCTGCAAATCGCGGCAATGGCCTATAAACCGCTGCTCGAATGGCAGTACGGACAAACCCTCGGCAAGCAGGCGGTCAACATTCGGGTAGTCGATGCACAGCTCGCGCCCATCACTTTGCAGCAGTCTTTGAACCGCTACATTTTCTATTTCGCCAACAGTTTTATGGGTTTGGTCGCCGGCATTATGCTTTTCGGCACCGAAGATTTTGCGGCGGCAACCGACTTTATGACGGTCGCGGAACTGCAACAACAGGCGACCGACGAAACGGTTACACAGTTCCTCAGCCTGCTCGTTTTCGTCTCCTGCTTTTTCGCCGCTTTCGACCCGATGACGCAGACGCTGCATGATAAAATTGCAAAGACGTTTGTGGTACAGGAGTAGGTGGTGGTTGATAGTTGTTGGTTGGCGGACGGGGAGGGGTTGACTTTTCGGTAGTCGGATATTTGTTGGAGCGGTCGGACGTGTTAGAGTGGTTTGAGTTGTTGGAATGGTTTGAACCGAATACAAACTTAAAGTCAAATCTTAACTTGCATACGGCTCTCCCGTCCACCGCCTAAACCGTATGCAAATTTAAAATCGATTTCAAGTTTACATACGACTCTCCCGTCAACCGTCAACCGACAACCGTCAACCGTTCTTAACCGTATTAACAAAAACCTTCACATTATCCAACGGCGTATCCGGATAAACGCCGTGTCCCAAATTGGCGATGTGCTTTCCTTTTCCGAATTTTTTCAGCATTTCTTCTGTTGCTTTTTCCACCTCGGCGGCGGGCGCGTAGAGCTGACAGGGGTCGAGGTTTCCTTGCAGTACCTTTTCATTGCCGACTGCATTACGCACAAAATCGGGGTGCGTATTCCAATCCACACCGATGACATTGCAATCCATGCGACCGATTTCCGCGTAGGCAAACCAGGCATTTTTGGCGAAGACCGTGACCGGTACCTTGTCGATGGCGGCGGCGATTTGGGCGATGTAGGGGGCGGCGAAGGTACTGTATTGCTCCGGCGTCAGAATGCCCGCCCAAGAGTCGAAAATTTGGATTAAATCCGCGCCCGCTGCGACCTTGTTTTTGAGGTAAGCGATGGTCGTGTCCGTGATTTTTTGCAGCAGCAGGTGCGCCGCTTCGGGTTGGGTATAGAGAAATTTTTTGGCTTTGCTGAAGGTTTTGCTGCCCGAGCCTTCGACCATGTAGGCGAGTATCGTCCACGGCGCGCCGCTGAAGCCGATGAGCGGCACACGTCCGTTCAGTTCCCGTTTCGTGATTTTTAAAGCCTCATAAACGTAGTTTAACTCCTCGGCGGCGGGTGCTCCGCTGCGCAGATTTTCCACATCTTTGACCGATTGAATCGTCTGCGGAAAGAGCGGCCCTTTCTTTTCCACCATTTCATAGACCAAACCCATCGCCTCCGGAATGACGAGAATATCGGAGAAAATGATGGCGGCATCGACCCCGATTTCATCGACGGGCTGAATGGTGACTTCGGCGGCGAGATGCGGTGTTTCTACGAGTTCTTTAAAGCCCGAGAGGGAGCCGCGCAGGGCACGGTACTGCGGCAGGATACGCCCGGCCTGACGCATCAGCCACACGGGCGGGCGTTCGGTTTGTTCGCCGCGAGCGGCACGGAGGAAGAGGTCGTTTTGCAATTTCATGGCGCAATTTTACACACTTCACTCGGATAAGCGACGGTTTTGCCGAGTCTTTGACGAGGATTTTACAGAAAAGAAAAGCTGCGTGTTTTTAACCGAAATTTTCGAAAATCTCTTCGAGCTTCTGCGTGGTCAGCGGTTTTTCGGCAAAGGCGACAGCGGAAGAAAATTCCGAAAATCGACTCCGCTTGGTGTCGTCGATGAAAGTGGATACGATTATGACGGGTATATTATTTAAACTGCCTTGCGGTAATTTGTCCAGAACCTCCCGACCGTTGGGACCGGGCATATTGATGTCTAACAATATCAAATCAGGAGGAGTAAAATCGTTGCTTTGCATAAACTCTATTGCCGTCGTGCTGCTGTCATAAACGATAAAATCGACGTGTGGATTGATTTTTTTAATAATGCGTTTATGCCAAAAATTAGTTGCTTCGTCATCGTCGATGAGCATAACGGTCTGAAATAAATTAGCCATGAATGAGGGATTGAGTAAAAATCGTACAAAAATTATTCGGAAAAAATCATAATTTGTAAGTTTTTTGATTTTCGGTCTGTATTCAAGCCGGTTTTAATTCCGTGTTCGATGCACAATCCGAGGGGTTGTAGCTTTTTGGCAATATTAATTTTTTGTTATTCGATGTCGGTACCTGCAGTCTTAGAACAGCACTGCTTTTATGTGTTGAAATATGTTATTCGGGTTTAAATCATTTTTAAATGACGCATTAGTTTCGCCTTGTGCGCCTTACCGATAGGGATGACCTTGCGTGCAATGACAAGAGTATTTTCTTCAATATCCACGATTTTCTGCAGATTTATGATGAAAGATCGATGAATGCGTAAAAAACGATTTGCGGGCAGCTTACCGACGATGCTTTTCAGCGTACCGTAAGTCAAATATTCTTTGTCTTCGGTAAAAACCCGCACGTAGTCCCCCGCATTTTCAAAGTACATGATGTCCGCCGTGGCGACCCGGGTCAACCTGCCTTTTTCTTTGATAAAAATGTTTTTGGTGTCTGTCACCGGGGCGGGTTTTTCTTTACTCTCGGCGGTCGATATTTTGTCGATGCAACTCGCAAAACGCGGATAATTAAAGGGCTTATGCAAAAAGTCTTGTGCCTCGAACTCAAAAGCGTGCACGGCATATTTGCTTTCGGAAGTCGTAAAAACGACCATGGGTAAGACGGGCGCACGATTGAGAAAATCAATGCCCGACATGCCGGGCATTTCCATATCCAAAAGTACTAAATCCGCCTTGTTTTTTGCCAAATAATCCAAACCTGCCTGTGCGCTGTCGCAGGATTGGCAAAGGTTGATGTGTGCATTTTTTTCACAATAATATTCCAAAATTTTGCGGGCATCGAGAGAGTCGTCGATGATGATGGTGTCTAACATAATTAGCCGGTTGAGTGCGAATTTTTTTTGCCGATGAATTTACCTAACATAAGACATGTCTTTTGGTTGTCTGATTGTTCTGAACAACGAAAAAAAAATCGGCGAGGGCAAATCCGATTTTTCCGTTGCTTCGGTAAAAAAATTAAGATTTCGCGTTTGTAAATTTAGTTTCATACAAGCCGGTGCGTTACTTAGAAGCAACGTGCCTCGGAAGAATTACTCAAAAAATTGTCGAGTCTATTTTTTTGAGCGATGACGTGCGCGATGAGATCCTGCACCGCCGCGATAACGTTTTCCGCAGATTGTAACAAATAGTTACCTACGGGTTTGGCCACGCTGATGCGGCGCAGGTTTTCGGCAATGTGCGTCAAACCCACGGAAGCAAATCCGGGAGATAGCTGATGCGCCAGTCGATAAATCGAGCTGTTGTCCTGCTTTGCCGCAGCCTCTTCAAATGTTGAAAAAAGCGGAAGAGTATTGTTGAAAAAAACGTTAAACATGAAGGCGGCATCGTGCAAGTCTCCTTGATAATGTGCCTGTAACCACGCCGCATCGAGGACTTCATCGAAGCTGAACTCGGGTTGGCTTTGTTGTAGGGGGGTGTTCGTAAATTGTGATAATGTGCGATGATACATAATATTTAGGGTGAATTTAATGATTAAAAAGGTTGACAGTCGTAAAGTACATGTAGATACAAAATTTAAAAAAGGGGAAATTTAAAAGAGGGAAATAACGGCGGAGGGTAGTAATTATCCTTGCAAAAAAATGCGGATAACCTAAAAAATTAGTCCGTGAGGCTGAGGAGGAGGTTGTAATAAATCGGGAAAGTAGTCTTTTTTTAGACGGGAAGCGGTTTTGAAAACTGAGCAACAAGCCTAATATTTATTGTTTTTTTAAAATTAAATTTTGCCGATGCGACCTGTTTAAAATAATCGGTTGTCGCTGTTCGTTTGTTCGTGTTTATGGGTGCAATATCGGAGATTTGGCAATAATGAATGCAGAATGAAACTTTAAAGTGTGACAGCAAGCCGGCTTGCTTGTTTTCTTCGGAGATGTTTTGTTTTTCGGCAGAAAAGGAGGCGGGAGATTTGTGGTTATATAAAGTTTTCGGAAAAAATCAATTTTTATATGACCGCATATTTATTTAAAAAAGGTAATTTTTGTGACAATTTTTTGGAGGGTAAAAAATGAAAAAATCTTTGATATTTCATAAAACAGTAATTGTACGGTTCATAACCGGCTGAATAACAGGTGTATGTACAAGAAGTGTAATAATCCGAAATGATAAAAGAGTGTGTTCTTGTGAATGACCAAAATCGCAAGTTTTTAAAAAAATGATGTAACAAAAATTAAGATACTGCTTCCGAATGCATAATTCGGACGAAAAAAGGGAAAATATTCCCGAAAATCGAAAAATCTCATTCAGAACACACAAATCCCTCATCTTTGTACTGTCAATCGAAATAAGGACAGAAGTTATTTCCGCTTTCCGGTTTTTTTCCTCCCGTACTTTCAAATACTGTATAAACCCTAAACTTCTTCGCACATGCAATCGAAATCAAAGGTACTTTTAGTACTGCTTTCAGTTTTATTTATGTACAAGTTCACGACTTGTTCGGCCTGCATCTCGTTTTTCCCTCACGCTACCGACACTATACGCACCGCCGTAAAAAAAATACCGACTGTCTCCGAAAAAAGCAGTACCGCCGCAGACAGTTTATATTTCGGCAAAACATCGAAAGAACCGGTACAATCGGAAGACAAAAAAGAATTGATTTCGCCTCATAAATTAGGCGATAATTATCTTTATTACCGAGTCGCCGGAGTCTTCGAGACCATGCTGACCGCCGCCGGAAATGCGGATTGATGAAAAACCGAGACACCGATATCATTGAATTTCCTTTCTCTCCCGTAAAACAAAAACTATCAATAAATTTTTTGCAGGACACTATTTTGGTATATGTTAATCCGTCAAGGTCAGTAAGTTAAACCCTTTCAATCAGCGGCTGACCGCGACACCTAAAACCCACAACAATATGACGAGTTTCAACAAAATCCCGTTTCTCTTTGCCATCGTTTTTCTTTGCTCGCTCTCGCTTTTTGCGCAAAAAACTTACTACGTCACGCCCGACGGCACGGGACAGGGCAACACTTGGGCAGATGCGGCCGGAGAAATCAACGCCGTCCTTTTTGCCGCCGACGACGGCGACCGCGTGTGGGTAGCCGCAGGCACTTACTTTCCGACCACTGACGCCGACCGCAAAATTTCGTTCTTTATTCCGCAGGGCGTCCGGGTGTACGGTGGCTTCACGGGCACGGAAACCAAGCAAAACCAACGCGATTGGAAGAAGAATGTCACTGTGCTCAGCGGCGAGATTAACACCGCCGGCGCACACGATAACAGCTATAATGTCGTCGTTTTTAAAAATACCGATGCGACCACGATTTTGGACGGTTTTACCATCACCGGCGGCACCGGCAACGGCACCGGTAGCACGGCGGCACGCAATCGCTGCGGCGGCGGCATCTACATCGACGGCTCGGGCAGAGGGCGGGAGGCATCGCCCCGCATCGCCAACTGCACCCTACAAAACAACGTAAGTCGTGACGGCGGCGCGGTGTATAACAATGCAATCGCGGGTAGTACTTCGCCTAATTTTTTCAACTGTCAATTCTTCGCCAACGCAGCCGATTTTGACGGCGGCGCGGTCTTCAACGACGGCAGAAAAGGCGGAGAAAGTCGCCCCGTTTTCGTGGACTGTACATTTAGAGGCAACAGTGCCAACTACGGCGGCGGCATCATGAATTACGCCGGCGCGGGTCTGTGTCATCCCGGCTTTTTCGACTGCGACATCACCGGCAACACCGCGAGCCGTGAAGGAAACAACATTTTTTATACGGCTGAAAACGGCAGTTATTATCCGATATTCAAAGACAGCAGGATACGCGGGAATGCAGCAATCGACACCCGGACTCGGAAAAGCTCACAGCAGTATTTTTCCGGTGTTGCGGTAGGAGAGTAGTTTGTATTTTTTCGATTAAAAAAAAACAATAAGCGCATTCGATTGCGAACGGTATCTGCGCGGCTCGAACTAAAACTTCACCAACTTCTCCGCAAACTCCCGCCCGTTTTCATCCGTAAAACGCACAAAATAGACCCCGTGCGGAAGCTCGGAAATATCTACCTGCGCCCGTCCGTTTTGCACCTTTTGCGTCAATATGGATTTTGCGTCGGTGTCGAAAATTGTTATTTCGCCGTTCATTTGACCGGGTAATAAAATCGTAAACTCGCCCCGCGTCGGATTGGGCAAAAGCCGGATTTTTTGCTCCGCTGCCACGGGGTTTTCCGTTTCCACCGTCGGGTCTAAAACCGTCAGTCTGATTTGCGGTACAATGTTAAAACCCGAGCCGTTACCCACGCCGACCACGTCGAAAATGCCCGTCAAATTGAGGTCGGTCACGGTCGCAAAGCGTAAATCCTGCCGTAAATCCGACGCCACGTACATCGCCACGTAATCGCGCTCCTGACTCGACGACAAAAAGCAACGCAACTGCGGACTGCCCGTCGGCTGCTCGAAGCGAATGACAACCATGTAATGCCGGTCGTCGGTCAGCGACTTTTGCTCACCCGTAAAGTCAACGGGAATGCCGATAATGCCCTCTTCGTCGCCCGTGATGAAGTAAACATTATTCGCAATCAGAGTATATTCTTCCGGCGTCGCTTGCAGCGGCGTCGCGGGATTGTTCAGCCATTCATAAACTTCGGTTTGCACACTTTCGCCTTCTAAATCCGCGACATTTTCGATGCCGAAATAGATGCTGTCGGCAACGTAATTTTCGCCCTGCGGCACGTAAAAAACATTGCCCCAGCGGTAGCTGACACGCGGCGGCGTAAAGCCGAAAGTCGCCCGTTTTTCCTTCGCAAAAGCGCGCTCCGTCACCGCAAAATCGAAAGCGACGACGTTGTTTTCGGGCACATCTTCCAAATTGTCCGGACTCTCTACCGTGTACCTGCCGCGATAAGTCGCCGGCTCGGCGGGCGGCAGCCACGCCGTAGGGAAGAGGATATTTTCGACCAATTCCAAAGGTTGCATTTCGGAAATGAGAACGGTGTCGCGGTGCATGATTTCCTCGGTTTCCGTATTTTCGATTTCAATCAAAAGACGCACATCGGTCTGTATTTCCTTACCGAAATTTTCCACATCCGCCATAAACGGAATGCTGTCAACCTGCCCCGCAGGCACGGCATAACTCGGCGGCACCGCAAAAAAATCGGGGCTGATGCGCAGGTCGTAATCCGCTCTTTCCAAGATGCGCACGTCGTCGATGCCCCAATAAAACAGCTTGCCGTCGAAGATAAATTTGAACCTTGCCTGCGCCGCGCCGATGAGTTCTTCGGGCAGCAAAACCGTCTCGCGGTTGTGCGTATCGGTGCTGAAAGAAATGCTTTCATTCAATCGCACGCGCTCGCCCCAAGTCGCGCCGCCGTCATGACTGAAAGATAAATAGAAGGGCGTTGCCGAGCCGAAAACGGAGGTAATGCCGAACTTGCGCGCCGTCTGATAATAGTCCAAAACGAGGCGGTCGGTCGTCGCGCTCAAGTCGATGACGGGCGAAATCAACTCCGTGACAAAATTCGGAAACAGGTCGAGACTGAACGTCGGCGGCTCGTCGTTGGTATAGCAGGCATCGCCGTTAACCACGACCGCTCCGTTTTGCGCCGTCGGTGAGTTGATGAATTTGTTGTCATTGCCGGCGGGCAGCAGCGCGTCGCCGTAGCTGCCGTAGGGCTGAAATTCCCAACCGCACTCCGCATCGTCGAGCGTGTTGATTGTCCACTCGTTGAGTCCGCCGTCGAAGTCACCGTTACTCCATACCGCTCTGACTGACAGCGGGTTGTAGTCAAAAATTTTCACGTCGTCCAAAGCCCAAACCAATTCTTCGGCTCCCGTCCATCGCCACCGCAGACGAATGTTTTCGGCATCGGCAAAGTCGGATAAATCGGTCAGAAAGACGTTGGCATTGTGCGTGCGTTGCGGCTGTCCGCTGTTGGTGTTCGGTGTTTCGGGGTAAATAAAAAACGACTGCCAAACCCCGCCGTCCGCCTGCACTTCCAGCCGCGTTCCCTCGTGTTCGCGCGTGTGCAGCGTGTACAAAAACGATTGATATTCCAAAAAAAGCGACCCTGTTTCCGCCGGAACGGCAATCAGCGGCGAGGTCAAAAAGCTCACGTGCGCCGTGTCCGGGTCGGATTGCGAAGCAGCATAGACGTAACCGTTTTGCGCCGTGGTACTCAAAAAATCTTCGGCAATGGTAAAAAACAAAGTCGCCGGCGGGCAGTCGGTAAAGTCGATACAACGTTCCCACCGCGTCGGAAAAAAATTATCGGAAACGTCTTCGGTTGTCCACCCGGCGGGCAGTTGATTTCCGTCATTTTCATCGCCGAAGTCTTCTTGATAAAACGGGAAGTTTTGGGCAGGAAGAAGGGCTGCGGTAAGAATGAAGAGCAGTGTGTAAAGTAGTTTGGTGTTCATGTTTTTTAGTTGTCGGTTGTCGGTTGCCGGTTGTCGGTTGCCCGGGCACACAATAGATTCGCGGATTTAGCGGATTGATGCGGATTTACCTCTCTCCTTTCACCTCTCACCTCAATCTACCAACGACCAAAACCCGCATTCCGTTGGCTGCAATAAAAGTAAGACCTTTAAAATTACCGAAGATAAAAAAAGTGTCAATGCGCCGAAGCGATGTGTGAACGCTGCCGAAAAGCAAACGAAAAAATCCGTGAGAATCCGTCAAATTCCGGTTTATCCGTGTTTCTATCGTTACTTTTGCCGCCAAATAGAACCACAGATAATTTTATTATGACCAATAAACAAATCGCCTCCGCCTTTAGTTATCTCGCTTCTCTGATGGAGTTACACGGCGATAATCCGTTTAAAATTCGCAGTTACAGCAATGCCTATATTGCGCTGCGCAAATTGCAAACGCCTCTCGCCGACATCCCCGCCGCCGACCTGCCCGACATCAAAGGCGTAGGGAAATCCACCGCCGGTAAAATTACGGAATTGCTCACGACGGGCAATATGGAAAATATTATTAAACTCGAAGCCAAAACTCCTCCGGGTGTGCGCGAAATGCTGAAAATCAAGGGTTTCGGACCGAAAAAAGTACGCACCGTGTGGAAAGAACTCGGCGCCGAAACGATAGGGGAGTTGCTGTACGCCTGCAACGAAAACCGCCTCATCGAGATAAAAGGCTTCGGCGAAAAGACGCAACGAGACCTGAAAGCCAAACTCGAATATTACCAAAAATCGCGCAACAGTTTTCACTACGCCGCGCTCGAAAACGATGCTCATGCCGCGTTGGAATATATACAAAATCAACTGCCCGGCACCGCCGTTGCGCTCACGGGCAGCATCCGCCGCCGCAGTAATATCGCCGATAAAATCGAAATTTTGGTCGGCACGGTCAACGACGAAATGATTTCTTTCGACGGCGAGACTTTGACAAAAATTAAGGAAGAAGACCACGTGCTTTTTGCCAAATCCGCGGGCGAATATCCGGTCATTATTTACCTCTGTGCGCCCGATGAGTTCGGCAGCAAGCAATTCCGCTATACCGCCGCCCCCGATTTTATGCAGGCCTGGATAGCGGAATTTCCCGGCGTGGATTTCAAAAAAATCGAAACCGAAGCTGCCGTTTTTGCCAAAGCAAATTTGCCCGTCATCGCTCCCGAAATGCGCGAGGATTCTTGGTCACTCGCACTCGCCAAAGCCGATAAGCTCCCCGTTTTGTTGGAAGAAAAAGACATCAAAGGCGTCGTACACGCGCACACGACGTACAGCGACGGTCTGCACACTTTGGAAGAAATGGCCACCTACGCTCGGTCTCTCGGCTACGAATACCTCGTGCTGACCGACCACTCCCAAGCCGCCTTCTACGCCAACGGATTGAAGCCCGACCGCGTCGCCGCACAAATGGAGGAAGTCGATGCGCTCAACGAAAAACTCGCGCCTTTCCGCATTTTTAAATCCATAGAATGCGACATTCTGAACGACGGCAGCTTGGATTACGACGAAGAGACTTTGACAAAATTCGACTGCATCGTGGCCTCCGTGCACAGCAATTTGCGGATGGATAAGGAAAAAGCAACGGAGCGTATTTTAACCGCCGTCCGCAATCCGCACACCACGATTTTGGGTCACCCGACGGGCAGATTGCTTTTGTCTCGCGAAGGCTATCCGATTGACCATCAGGCGATTATCGACGCTTGCGCGGAAAACAACGTGGCAATTGAGTTAAATGCCAACCCTTACCGTTTAGATTTAGATTGGACGTGGATTCCGTATGCACTGGAGAAAGGTGTACCGATTTCGGTCAATCCGGATGCGCACAGCAAGGAAGGCATGCACGATATTCACTACGGCGTTTTGTCGGCGCGGAAGGGCGGTTTGACGCGGGAGATGTGTCTGAATGCGAAGGGGTTGGGGGAGTTTGAGGAGTGGTTGCGAGGGCGGGTAGTTGTTTAAGAGTTTAGGCGTTTAACCGTTTAACCGTTTAGTTGAGCCGGGCGATTTAAACGCCTAATGCAACGATTTATTAAACTTTGATAGTTTTCTTTTTGAACCTGATTTTTATGATTCTTATGATTGGTTATGATTTGGATTTTACTTCGTAAAATCTTCGCAATTCGCAATCAATTTAACTGTCAGAAACTAACAAATCACTGCACTCAACGCCTCAACTTCTAAATAGAATTTCTACAAAAACAACTCCTCCATCGTCACCTCGTTACGCACCAACATATTCGAATACGCATTTTTCTCAACCCCGTAAGTCGTGATAAAAGTAAGAAAAACGGATTTACGGGTCTTGGTGACCGTTTTAAAAACGGAGATTTTCGAGCGTAATTTTTCTGCATAATCTTTGTCGATGATAAAGTCGCTGAGCGAAAATTTGCACTCGCAGAGGTTGATAACTTGGTCTCGTCGGTCGATGAGTAAATCGACTTGTGCGCGTTTGGTTTCGGTCGCACCGCGCCAACTCGCGTTGTTGGATTGTACGCCGCTGATGCCGAGAGCTGCTTTGATTTGTGCGGTATGATTGAGGCAAACCTGCTCGAATGCGTAGCCCTGCCAAGTGCGCTGTACCGGGTGGTCGATGAGGTTGAGCCAAGCATTCTCGTCGCGATATTTGCCCGCGTGCAGAAAGCGAAAGTAGAACGCCGTGTAAAAATCCGACAAGCGATAAGTGATATTTTTTTGCTTTTGGTCGAATGCAGTGTAAGACGTAATAAAGCCGCTTTCTTCCAAATTGAGCAGGACTTTGGTCAGCGTGCCGCCTGATTTTATGCCTGCGGCTTTGACGATTTGGCTGCGTTGCAAACCCGCATTGCGAGAAGCTAAGGCTTCGACCACATTTTCGTAAATTTCGTAATTACGAAAGAGCGAACGGTAGAGATTGTGAAATTCATTGCGCAGTAAACCGCTTGCATCGAAGAGTAAAGACTGAATATTTTGCGGCACACTCAGGTCGGGCTGCACCGCATCGAGGTAGTAAGGAATGCCGCCCAAAACCATGTAAAGTTGAATGATTTGGTAATGCTCGAACAGGCAGTTCTTAGACGCTAACAGGGCTTTGGTTTCATTAAGAGTAAATGGAGTGAGTTTCATCTTGCGGGTGATGCGGTTGTGTAATCCGCCGGTATTATTGATAAGTACATTTATCATCCAAGATGCCGCCGAGCCGCAAACGACGAGTAAGACATCTTTACGATTAGTCGCCCAACTGTTCCAAAAATGCTCCAAACCCATCATAAAATCGGAACCGGGCGTATCGAACCACGCCAACTCATCAAAGAAGATAACGAGTTTTCCGTTTTGCGGTCGGCGCTCCAAAAAGTCTATCAAACGCTGAAAGGCAATCAACCAATTTTTTGACGGTTCACTGAAATTTTGCGAAGATTGACGCTGCAAAGCTGCATCGAAGTTGAAGAGTTGTTGAGAAGTAGAGGCTTGCGCCAAACCCGAGATTTGAAAGTCGAAAGTGTAGTCAAAAAATTCTCGAATAAGGAAAGTTTTGCCGACGCGTCGCCGACCGTAAACTGCTAAAAATTCCGATTTACTACTTTCCTGTATTTTGTTCAGCAGTTCGATTTCCTGCTTTCTTCCGATAATATTACTCATGTTGCAGCCGGTTTTACTAAAAAAGAGTAAGTTTTGGCTGCAAAGTTAAGAGTTTGCAGCCAAAACTTGCAATTTATAAAAGGTTTTGGCTGTTGTCTCAATAAAACGTAATCAGGACAAAATTCATCGTAAAGTCCGAAGAATCGTAACCGCCGTCAACCATCAACCAAGTTTATACCGGTGCTCCGGGTCATAAGCACTCACCACATTTTCATTTCGTTCATCCGATTCTACCAAACCGTCACGCAGACGAATAACGCGGTGTGCGTGCTCGGCAATATCCGGCTCGTGCGTTACGAGGATGACCGTGTTACCGGCTTTATGAATTTCTTCAAAAATCCCCATAATTTCGATGGAAGTTTTGGTATCGAGATTACCCGTCGGCTCGTCGGCGAGGATAATGGCGGGGTCGTTAACCAAAGCGCGGGCGATGGCGACACGCTGTCGCTGGCCGCCGGAGAGTTCGTTGGGTTTGTGGTCGGTACGATCGCCGAGTCCGACCATTTCGAGGACTTCCTGTGCGCGGGCAAGACGTTTGCTTTTGCTCGTTCCGTTATAGACCAAAGGCAGGGCAACGTTTTCGAGGGCGGAAAGACGCGGCAGCAGATTAAAAGTCTGAAAAACAAAACCGATTTCCTTATTACGCACCTCCGCCAGTTCCGAATCTTCCATGGTGCTGACGTTTATACCGTTGAGGATATACTCGCCCGCCGTCGGCGTATCGAGACAGCCCAAGAGGTTCATCAGCGTCGATTTGCCGGAACCGGACGGCCCCATCAGTGCGACGTACTCGTTTTTTTCTACGGCGACCGATACGGATTTGAGGGCGTGGACTTGATTGAGACCCATGGTGTAGGTCTTGCGCAGGTCGTTGACGGTGATGATTGGCATGTTTTTGTTTTTAGACGATAGATTTTAGACGTTAGATGTTAGACTTCCCAAAGCAACTTGAACACGTGAGAAGTCTAACGTCTAAAATCTAACATCTCACCGCTCAATCACCTTCGGCACTTTAAAATAAGTCCCGTCGGTGTCCGGGGCGTTGCGCAGGGCGGCGGCCCGGTCGGTTTGATTTTTAATTGCATCGGCACGGAGTACATTGACCTCTTCGTTGATGTAGGTCAGCGGTTCGACGTTTTCGGTGTCGATTTCCTGCAATTTATCTACCATGGCGAGAATTTTATCGAGGTCGCCCCCGATTTCTTCGCGTTCGGTGTCGGACAGTTGCAGCCGCGCCAGTTTTTCTAAGCGTAAAATTAGATTTTTATCGGTGGTCATGGTTTTTGTTTAGATGAGTGAACGGGTTTTTTCGACGGGAAGGGGAAAGTTTGTTTTGGTTTGAGTTGTCAGAAGGTTGGAATGGTTAGAGTCGGGTTGAATTCGGACGCATTTTTAAATTAGAAAACGTATTCAAATTACGGCGCCGCAAAAAACGACTCTAACAACTCCAACAAGTCAAACTACTCAAACTAAAAGTTCTACCTGCGTCCTCTCTTCCGCAAATTCGCCCGATAAATCGCCGCGTTGCGATTGTGCTGCGCCAGAGTTTTCGCAAAATTATGAGTGCCGCTGCCGTCGCCGACCGCGCAAAAGTAAAGGTATTTGTGGTCTTCCGAGTTAAGCACTGCGTCGATACTCGATATGCTTGCCATGTGAATGGGACCGGGCGGTAAGCCGCCGTATTTGTAAGTATTATAAGGTGAGTCGAAAGTCGTGTGGTAATCCGTCACACGTTTTGTCATAAAATCGCGGGTCGCAAAGACGCTCGTCGGGTCGGCTTGCAGCAGCATTCCGAGGTCGAGGCGGTTCAGATAGACACCCGCCATGCGTGGTCTTTCGCTGATTTTATTCGTTTCTTTTTCAATGATACTCGCCAAAGTATAGACCTCGGCGGTCGTCATATCGAGGGCTTTGGCTTTCGCTAAGCGGTTGTTTTTTTTCCAAAATTTTTCGTGTTCGGTCAGCATCCGCTCCGTAAATTTTTTGGGAGAAGTATTCCAAAAAAAGTCGTAAGTGTTGGGAATGAAGAGCGACATCAGCGTTTCGGGCGTGTAGCCGATTTCCGCTAAATACTTTTTATCTTGCCACAGTGACCACAGCGCGAGGGAGTCGGGTTCGATGATTTCGCTTACTTTACCGGCGACTTCTTCCGTCATGCGTGCCGTCGAAAGCACGACTTTCACTGTTTCCTGTTTGCCGCCGCGCAGGTGTCGCACGAGGGTGAGGTTACTCCAACCGGGTTCGATGCGATACCGCCCCGCTCGCATCGGATTTCTGACGTAGGCGAGGCGTTCCGCTACTTCCCGAAAGCTCGCTTTGTCCTTGATTTTTCCGCCGGCGTAGAGCATTTCCGCTACTTCGTCAAAGGTACTGCCGGTCGGTATCTCGACTATGGGGTCGGTCAGTTCCGCCGGTACGTTGGGCATAATGTAGGCTTCGTATTTTTGAAAGCCGATGTAGGCGCCGACGACGAGCAGGAGTAAAATAACGGCAAGGATGATTTTTTTCATTGTGTTCGGGAAAGGTTTTTATTACGCTGATTGGTTAAGATTTTTTAAGATTTTACGCTGATTTTTAGGCGTCTGACACGGAAGTTAAGAGTTGAAAATGCTTTTAGGATTAAACTGCTTTTGAGCAAGAAACGTGTCTGACGCCGGCCGCTGTTATGAATTTTTCTACGCTGATTTTTTATGATTTTATAAGATTTTACGCTGATTTTAAGCGTCTGACACGGGTATTGAGAGTTGAAGATGACTTTGAGGTTAACTCGGTTTTAAGTGAAAAACGTGTCTGACGCCGGCCGCTGTTATGAATTTTTCTACGCTGATTTTTTATGATTTTATAAGATTTTACGCTGATTTTAAGCGTCTGACACGGGTATTGAGAGTTGAAGATGACTTTGAGGTTAACTCGGTTTTAAGTGAAAAACGTGTCTGACGCCGGCTGATTTTATGAATTTTTTTTACGCTGATTGGTTATGATTTTTTATGATTTTACGCTGACTTCAGACAACCTTTTTTCGCATTTCGTGAATAAAACAGAAAGAAAAAACTACAAAATCAATACAACCGCTTAACCCAAGAACCGTTCCCTCGTAAATCGTAAATCGTAAATCGTAAATCGTAAATCGTAAATCGTAAAT
>JAHDCG010000177.1 GCA_020629965.1 Saprospiraceae bacterium
CCTCTTATCTTGTGTCTCTTTTGCTGAAAAACAATATGTTCAAGCATTGTTTTTAACTTCGAACTCGTAAACTTGTAGAGACGTTGCACTGCGACGTTTTGCTATGAAAAAACTACAATCGCTCTCTCTCCGAAATTTACGCCACCTAAAATCGAAAGCCCGCCTCCGAAAGAGACGCGTTTTCCGCGTCTTGTAGAAGAGACAGGTTCTTGATTTTTTGTAGAGACCTTGCACTGCGACGTCTTTACAACAGAAGCATGCATTGAAATACAAAGAAAAACGTGATATGTGACTTCAAGAAAACGAATCAAAATCCAAAATTCTTCAATCCCTTCAAGCAGTCGTACATCGTAATTCGTACATCGCATTTCGTTTGGAAAAAGATTAAAAAAAATCAAATATTTTTTTAATTTTACATTTCAAATTACTGCCGGAGAAAATCAAACTTCGGACACTCTTTACTAAAACTAATTAAACTCATGTCAGACGTAAAAACAAAAGAAGCGCAGTACGAGGCGGAATACCGCAAACTTAACGGCCCGATGCTCACCATCGAATTTCACCACATTCGTAACAATCACAAAAAAGAAAACATGATGGAAGACCTTGTCCGCATGTCGGCTTTGATGAAAGTGATGAAAGAAAAAAACGTACCCGTACCGGGTGAAAACAACAACGGCCGGCGCGCAGCCGCCGGCAACAGCCGCAGCCGGGTAGCGAGTAATTCTCAATCCGCCAACAGCTACGGTGCGACTGCGGGCAGCAACGTCAACTGGGGTAAAGTAGTCCTCGGTACCCTCATTATGATGGTCGGCATCGGTCTGACGGTCGGCAACACCGGCGCGATTTTTTATGGAGCTATCGCTGTCGGTTTCTTTATGATGATTGGCGGTTTTATGGGCGGCTGATTTGATTTTAGCCGTATAAAAAAACGCCGCTTTTTTCGTTGCACGAGCAAAGAAAGCGGCGTTTTCTTTTTTGACGAAAAAGCTACCCAATCCACCTGCCCCGCGTAAAATCCGGAAATCTCACTGCCGCGCTGCCCTGCGCAATCGAGGTCTCCGACAGCGTCGTTACCGCCAACCAAGCCGCCGCATCATAGACATCTATCGTCGCTTTTTTGCCCGCTTTCACGCATTCCACAAAGTCATCGACCAAAAACCAATCCATGCCGCCGTGCCCCGCACCTACTGCTTTATCAGCGTTTTTTTGCCAAGCCGGGTGGTCGTATTTATCTAAATATTCCTGTGCCGGCGTCCATTTGTGGTCGGGGGGCAGACCTTCTGTCAGCAGCGATTTATTCACATCCATCCAAATACCCTTCGTGCCTTGCACCCGAAAACCGAGCGAGTAGGGGCGCGGTAAATTCGTGTCGTGGTGCAGCACGACCGACTCGCCGTTCACGCATTTTATCATCGTTGTCACTTTGTCGCCGAGTGCCCAACGGAGTTTCGCATTCTGATGATTTTCGCCGCCCCGCGGGTGAATGACGATGATGACAATTGGGTACAGTTTCGGGGTTTCAGCCCGGGTATTTCCGTACACAAATATTTTCAAATCGGAAAGGGGAAAGTCAATTATTTGGTGAGCGAATTTTACGCCGCCGCGCCGTATCCGACCGAATTGACACACAATCTCAACGTGTTTTTTGCCGTGCGCCCTTACTTTCTCGACGCGGCGGATTTTTCCGGAATTGCCTTGGAATGCGGCGTAGCCTATCGCATGAAAACTTACCGTATCGAGGAATTCAGATTGAAAGATTAACGGAAAACGGCGTGCCGACCGGCTTAATTTCAGCGATCGCGTCGGGTCTAAGTCTAAATCTCTAACTTTGCCCCGTGGAAAACAACGACAACAGCATTTCGCTCAATAAATATATCGCCTCGACGGGCGTCAGCTCACGGCGCGGTGCCGACAAACTCATCGACGAAGGGCGGGTTACGCTCAACGGTGTCGTCGCGCGCAAAGGCAACCGTGTACTGCCCGGCGACACGGTAGAAATCGACGGGCAGCCCCTCGCCGAAAAGCCGCCGACGGTCTATCTCGCCCTCAACAAACCGCCGGGCATCATTTGCACGACCGACCCGAAAGAGCCGCACAACATCGTCGATTTTGTGAACTACCCGGAGCGAATTTTCCCCGTCGGTCGCCTCGATATGATGTCCGAAGGTCTGATAATTTTGACCAACGACGGCGATATTGTCAACAAAATTTTACGCGCCGCCAACAAGCACGAAAAGGAATACATCGTCACCGTCGATAAGCCCGTGACCCGCGATTTTATCCGCAAAATGAGCAACGGCGTTCCCGTTCTCGACACGATGACGCGCCGCTGTAAAGTGACGCAACTCGACGCGCGCACTTTCAAAATTATTTTGACGCAAGGCTTAAATCGTCAAATTCGTCGCATGTGCGAATACTTCGACTACCGCGTGACGAAACTGCGCCGGGTGCGCATTATGCACATCGAACTCGGCAAATTACCGCTCGGAAAATACCGCCCGCTGACCGCCGGCGAATTGGAAAAATTGGATAAAACCACGGTGCATTCGGCGAAAACGCACCCGGAAAAGGAGTTAAAAGTGAAGAAGAAAGGGAGGGGGTTTTGATAGTGTGTGGCGGCTACAGATTTTTACTCAAAAGGTGACTTCGAGTCACCCTGTGAGTTAAAATCTATAGCCGAGAAGAAGGAATCCGTTAAAATCCGCTATATCCGCATTGTCCGCCTATCAATCAAGTCACAAAAGAACATACCGCGTGCAAGAAGAAAAAACCTACACCAACCAAAACCTCAGCGGTGAAAACTACCGCCCCGACCGCTACGAAAATTGTGTTTTCGACTGCTGCGATTTCTCCGATGCCTACCTTTCCGACAGCGAATTTATCGACTGCACTTTCACGGAATGCAACTTCAGCAACACCAAAATCGGACACACCGCTTTTAAAAATGTCGCTTTCAAAAAATGCAAAATTATCGGGGTTAATTTCAACGATTGCAACCCGTTTTTGCTGCGTTTGAGCTTTACGGATTGCCTCCTCAACTTCTCTTCTTTTTACAAACTCAAACTGCCCAAAATTATTTTCGACACCTGCTTTTTGCACGAAGTCAACTTCAGTCAGACCAACCTGCAAGGCGCGACTTTCAAAAGTTGCGACCTGCACCGCGCCTTGTTTGAGTACACTTCTTTGGAAAAAGCCGACTTTCGTACCTCGCTCAATTACAGCATCGACCCGGAGATAAATCGTTTGAAAAAAGCAAAATTCAGCGTTTCGGGAGTCGCCGGATTATTGGATAAATATGAGATTATCGTTAGTTGACGGTTGACCGTTGACCGTTGTGCGGAGGGAAGTACGCGGATGTGAATTGTTTTTCTTAATTTTGAATGATTATTGAAAAACTGACTGACTCTTACCATCCGTATCGCCATGCAAAAAACCTTTACGCTTCTTTTTCTTTTCCTTTTTTCCTTTCTGAATGCACAAGAAAATCCGGCTGCCGACACGAGCATCTGCTGTACTGTCCTGCCCGTCGATACCCTTTTTCCGAAACCGACTGCGCCCGACATCGACATTGCTTTCGGTAAGGTTTACCGGCAAAATATCAGCGGCTCGATCGCTAAAGTTACCTCCGAAAACTTCAACCAAGGACTGCTGCAACACCCGCTGTTCAGCGTGCAGGGACGCATGGCGGGCGTACAAATTACGCGCCCCGGCGGTGACCCTTTTGCCGTGCCCGAGCTGCGCATCCGCGGCTTATCGAGCATCTATCTGTTGTCGCAACCGCTGTACGTCATCGACGGCATACCGGGCGTACCGCTGACGACCGTCGCTCCCGAAGACGTTGTTTCCGTGACGGTTTTAAAAGATGCCGCACAAACAGCGATTTACGGCGAATCCGGTGCGGCGGGTGTCGTTTTGGTAGAAACCAAGGCACGACAAGGCGGCAAGATCGGCAGCACTTATTGGCTGCGCAAAGACCCGACACAACTCGTCGAGCGGTCTTTTTCCTTGTCTTTTCAAAATAAAATCGGCGTAGAGTCGGTGGCTGCCGCGCCGCCGGTTTTGGATAGAGAGGGGTACTTGGAGTTGCGTCCGGACTTAGATGACGGTGCGGATACGGATTGGTTGAGAAGTGTGTCACGCACGGCTGTTTCGCGTGTCACAGGCATAGATTTCGCAACGGGCAGGCAGCGGTTACAACTTCGCGGCAGCGGTTATAACAGAGAACTTGAAGGAGTCGGAA
Source organism: Saprospiraceae bacterium (assembly GCA_020629965.1). Taxonomy (GTDB): domain Bacteria; phylum Bacteroidota; class Bacteroidia; order Chitinophagales; family Saprospiraceae; genus JAHDCG01. The sequence continues at coordinate 4,244 of JAHDCG010000177.1, forward strand.
AAAGGACAAGAGGAACAAATAATTTCGGAAATTTCAATTTGCGAACCGATATTTTTGACAATAGAATGCTTATTGCAGAAGGCGGGTTTTTCGGAGAGGATTTGGATTCGTCTTTTGACCAATTAGAAACATTTCGCTATGCAACGGCTTATTCACCGACTGCTCCGGTTTTTGCGGACGACGGAAATTATTTTGAGTATCAACAATTTGATTTGTTCAATCCAAGAGTAATTCAAGACCTATCGGTTACAAGCAAAAAACGCAATAATTCGGTAATTTACGGAAAACTGGATGCGAAGTTAAGAAGATTTATTTCAGGTTCTTTTAACTATTCTGTCCGAAAACAAAGAGTCAGAGAGGGAATATTCATATCACCCGAAAATACATTTACGGGTATCACCTCCGGTCTCGGAAAGCACTTCGATGAAAGAAGAGTCGAAAGAAATCTTGAAGTAAAACTGAAGGCTTTATTCGGAAGCCCGATAGGCAATCGATTTTTTGATTTATCGGCGGGGTATCATTACAGAAAAATTGCTAAAGAGAACATACTGACAACATCTTCTTTTTTTACTCAAGAATTTTTTACATTTGAAAATTTTAACGGATTTCCGACAGGAGCAAATAACAGCAGTAATGATGAATTTAAGTACAATATGCCCGCATTTTGGTCGCGTGTAAATTTCAAAACCTTTCGAGGTGTACTATCGGTGTCCGGTTCTCTGAGGCGGGAAGGGTCATCAAGACTTACTCCCGATACCGATAAACTTATGTACAAATCAGGAGGGGTTTGTTTACACATAGACAGAATTTTGAAATTTGCAAACAAGAATAAACTAAAGGCACGCGTAGCTTACGGCGAAAGCGGAAATTTTCCTGAAGTATTTGCAAGTCGCCAAATTCCTGTATTCCTATCTAATACCCTGATAATTGTTGTTAACGGAGTTGCCACGGCATTTGAATTCGACGACCCCGCCTCAAGATTTCCTGATGAAGTCATGCGTCCGGAAATAAAAAAAGAACTGACAGCAGGTGTTGATTTTGAATTTTACTTCAAAAAATCAAGAGTTACGGGAAGCCTAAGTGCGTTTAACAACAGAATAGAAGACTTGATTTTCCCTTTTCGTGTGGAAAGGTTCAGTTCGTTTTCTGTTCTGTTGAATAACTTGGATGATATCTACTTAGAAAACAAAGGATTAGAGTTTGATTTACAATTCGTTCGTAACGGCCGGAAAGCTAATTATCTATCCTCGTTTAACATGGATTACACCTACTCGTCTATGCAATCGACCGGAAATCCCGGAGATTTCAATTTTTTTCGGTCAGAAGATAATCCGGTTCGCGTTGTTTTATCTTCCGAACCTGCCGGACGAGGCGGCGGATTTCCGGTTTCTGTTATCCGACTCGGAGATGAATTCGGTACGGTAAACGGCTTTGAATATCTTGAAACAGACACCGACGGAAGACCGGTTTACAGAGATATAAACGAAGACGGTAATATTGAAATCGATGATAATGTCGTATTGGGTAACGCGCTGCCGCGTTGGAATGTAGGATGGACTCAAAAAATTGCATGGAACAATGGTTGGCATTTAGGTCTCGGCTTGCGTGGCAGTTACGGGCATTCCTTATATAACGATGTGCGTCAGGAATTCGAAACAAATGACCTCCCCGATTTGCAAACAAATTTCTTGCGAACAGGATTATATAATGAAGAAATCAAAACACGTCAGCAACCTAATCAAAATTTAGTAGAAAATGCAGGATTTACGGCTATCGACCATTTTACTATCGGAAGAAAAATCTGTATCAACAATACCGTAATTAGGTCTTTGAACATAGCGTTTACCTTGCAAAATCCGTTTTGGTTGACAAATTATACAGGTAACGACCCGACACCTCGATACACTGACCCCTATTCTACAAGAGCAGATGTGCCTGTACTTTATGAATACGAACCCCTCACCCCCGGTCTCGACCGCGCCGCTCACTACCCGCGCACCCGGTCTTTTGTGTTTAGTTTGATTGCGGAAATGTAGTGCGAATTACGATTTACGATGTACGATTTATTGAGCGCAGCGAAATCCCGACTTTAGTCGCGGACGATTGCTTGGGGGGAGTAGGGGAATTTTAGATTGGTTTATTTCTCTTTGGGTTTGTTGTCTCTTTTTGATTTACCGTGAAATTTTGGGATTGCTAATTCTTGTAGAACAGGGTTGATTAGTTCTGTTTACCATAAAATCAGGAGCGCAGAAGGTTCCGCTGACTCGGGCAGGGTTGATTGGTTCTGTTTATCACAGAATTGAGAGCGCAGAAAGTTCCCCCGAATCGGGGGTCAGGGGGCTGAAGACGAAGAGAGCCGCACGTCCTCAGCCCCCTCTCCCGCCCCGATACAAAATCCCAAAAAAAACAAAAAATCCGCTTCAATCCGCCGCATCCGCATTGTCCGATTATCCGTCAGATGACGCGGGAATTTTCCCGAATTTTCCCTACTTTTGAAATTCAAAGCAAAACGCACCAACACATGAAAACAACAACGACCTTTCTCCTTTTTCTGTTCCTCTTTGCTCAAGATGTACAAGCTCAAGACCGCGCCGAGACTGAACCTTGGAATATCACGCCGCCCTTGCCGCCGGCTTCCGTCGTCATTCCCCTGCCCGACATCGACATTGCATTTAATAAAGTTTATCGGCACAATATCGGCGGCAGCGTTGCCAAAATACAGCAAAAAAACTTTAACGAAGGGCTGCTGCAACATCCGCTTTTTGCGGTGCAGGGCAGACTGTCGGGCGTGCAGGTACACCGCCCCGGCGGCGACCCCTTTACCGCGCCGCGCGTACATATTCGCGGGGTGTCGAGCTTGGTGTTGCAATCGCAGCCGCTGTACGTCATCAACGGTGTGCCGAATGCTTCGCTGCTTTCCGTCGCGCCCGAAGATGTGGTTTCCGTGACCGTTTTGAAAGATGCGGCGCAGACGGCAATTTACGGAGAGGCGGGCAGTGCCGGCGTGGTGCTTATCGAGACTTTCGGCTACGGCAGCAGCGGAAATGTCAGGGGGTATCGCCTGCGAGACACGACCTCGGTGTGGGTGCGTCGCCCGTTTAATATCAATTTCGTCAGCAAAATCGGCATTGATAATGTGGCGGCGGCACCGCCCGTTGCCGACCGAGAAACCTACCTCGACCTGCGCCCCGGACAAGACCTCGGCGACAATAATAATTGGCTGAATAATGTATCGCGCACCGCCGTTTCTAATGTCAACGGCTTAAATATGACTGCGGAAATCGGCGATAAAATACGCCTGCGGGCAAGCGGTCACAACCGCAACTTGCGGGGCGTCGGCAATAAAACCGACGGCACCGACAACTTCGGAAATATCAATCTTCAATCTTATATTTTCGACGAAGCCCTGCAACTCAACGCCGGTGCTTTCGGCGAAAGCCTGACCGCCGACTTCGACCTTTACGAAACCTTTCGCTACGCCAATTCTTTCTCTCCGACCGCTCCGGTTTTTGCCGGCGATGATTATTTTCAAATTGCTCAATTCGACGTCTTCAACCCGCAAGCCATACAGGAACAAAGCGAAACCGAACGCCGCCGCACGAATGCAACTTATTACGCGGAATTGAAATCTCAACTCGGTAATTTACGGACAACGGTGCGCGGCTCTTACGGTCTGACGAAGGTGCGGCAAGGTGTGTACTATGACCGCGATGCTTTTTATTTTGGTTTTTTCAGCAACGGTTTCGGAGAGCATTTTCAGAGTCGCCGCGCCGACCGCAACGTGTCTGCCGATGTAAAATACGACTTTTTCGGAATGACTTACGGCAAAAAATATCTGACCGTGCAGGCGGGTTACGAATTGCGGCGCAGTATCGAAACCGCGCAAACGGAGACGGGAAGCGATTTTAATACTGACGTATCGGGCTTCGGAAATTTCACGGGTTTCGAGGGCAATTTTAACGACATCGACAGTACGGGTTTCGGCTACAACATACAGGCGGGTTGGGCGCGTATCGGTCTGCGGACTTGCAAAGGAGTCTTGACGCTCAACGGCACGGCACGTTACGAAGGCTCGTCGCGCCTTCCGAAAGAAATGCGCAATCGACTGTACAAAGCGGGGAGTGCCGTCGTGCATTTGGAGGAGTTATTCGGCATCAAAAAAGACTTTTACGATACGAAAGATTGGAGTCTGCGCGTCGGCTACGGGGAGAGCGGCAACTTTCCCGATGCCTCGAATTTATCACAAGCCGGCTTTTTCGACGGCGGCACGATTTTTTTTGAGGGAAATCCGCTACCCTTGCTGTTGCTCAATCGCCTGCCGAATCAAGAATTGCGCCCCGAGGTCAAAACCGAATGGACGGTGGGCAGCGATTTTGATTTTTATTTTAAAGGCAATCGACTCACGGGCGGTCTGAGTTGGTACACTAACCGCATCGACGATGTGCTCGATTTAATTACCGTTCCCGTTTTTCCGACCGGCAGTACGACCGTTTTCGGCCATTACGACGATATTTATTTAAAAAATCAAGGCTGGGAATTTGACTTGGCATGGTCGCGCCGCAAGAACGGATTGACTTTACATTCGGCAGTGAACTTTGCTTACCATCAAACCAAAATTATTCAAAAAGATGCGGACGGCAGCGATTTACTGTTCTACCGCAGCAACCGATTTTCGGTTTTTACTTCCGTCCCGAGCGGCAGCGGCGGCGGCGATCCGCTGACTATCTACGATGCGGCGGATGAAACTTTCGGCAGTCTGTATGGCTTAGAGACGGAAAGAATTACGGGTTCGGGCGAAATTATCTACGCAGACCAAAACGGCGACGGCATTGCAGAAGGGGCGCCGGATATTCTTTTACAAGGCACGGGTTTGCCCGATTTTACGCTCGGTTGGAGTAATAAATTATCCCTGGAAACCGGTTGGCAATTCGGTCTCGGACTGCGCGGTGTGTACGGGCATTCGCTTTTCAACAACGCAAGAAGAACCTTGGAAACAACGGCAAATATCGGCTCCGACACCAATATTCTGCAAACGGAATTTTTCGGCGACGGCATCTCTTCCTTTCAACAGCCCGACGACCGTTTGATTGAAAAAGCGGGCTTTACGGCCATCGACTTCATCAGCATCGGCAAAGAAATCGACGTGCGCAACAATTTTATGAGGATGCTGACCTTAAAAATCACGTTGCAAAATCCGCTGTGGTTCACCGGCTACACCGGCAATGACCCGACCCCGCGCTACGGCGACACCGGCATCTTTCAGGGCAGCGGCTTACCCGCGCAGCGTAGCTTCCTGCCCCTCTCGCCCGGACTCGATCGCCTGAATTATTATCCGCGCACCCGCTCTTTCGTTTTTAGCGTAGAAGCCGCATTTTGACAGAAAAGGGAAGTTTAGACATCGTAAAAAGGGGGGGATTGGTGTACATTTGCGGGGGAGGGGAAAGGGATTGTGAAAATTCGTACTGAAGACCCCCCGACTCCCGGAGCGCGGGGTTGATTGGTTCTGTTTTATTTCCGACACGCCTAAAGTATTTTAGACAGGATTACAGGATTTTTATGATTTTTTTTCTTTTTTTTGGATTTTTTCGGATGCGTTTTACTTCGTAAAACAGGATTTTTGACTCCATAAAGATGATTAAATTCTCTGAATTTTAGAACCAATCAACCCTGCCCGGAGCGGGGGAGTATCTATTTTCAGAACTTAGATTCGTTTTGAACTTGTACTCGTCTTCAAAAAATGACAAAACTTAAAGTCCGGTTTTCAAGCAAAATGAGAGAACGAAGAAATTTAAAAGATTGACCCGTAATCTCAAGCCCGGACCTGTCCCGACTTCAGTCGCGGAGAAAGTTCCCCCGAATCGGGGGTTAGGGGGCTGAAGACGAACAGAGGCGCCCATCTTCAGCCCCCTCCGCCCCCGAATCGGGGGAACCCTGCCCTTGGGAGGCAGGCGGGAGTGACTCGGACACCGTGTAAAAATTAAAATTCGTCTTTGCAA
>JAHDCG010000178.1:0-3284 GCA_020629965.1 Saprospiraceae bacterium
TTTAGAATTACCGCAAAGTCAGTAAAAAGCCGTGTCTGACACCTGTTGTCAAGAAATTCCCCGAGAGCCGGTGTCAGACACTTTTCTTTACCCGATTTCGTGATAAGCCGCAAATGCACCGCCCGTTCGTAAGTCGAGTGTCAGACACCTCCGGAATGCACTCAAAGGTGTCTGACACGATTATCAAACTGAAAGTCAGGCTTTTAGAATTACCGCAAAGTCAGTAAAAAAGCCGTGTCTGACACCTGTTGCCAAGAATAATTTATTCCCTAATAAATCCTCACCACGCCAACCCCGCACTCACCGTCACCGCAGCCCCCTTCGTTTCCAAATAAACCACCCCTTCCGCATCATAAACCGTACAATCCGCTGTCATCCGTGTGGCCGTCGCTTCCTGCACTTTAATCGTTACAAACAGCGTCTTTCCGAAGGGCACGGACTGATACAGCGTCGCTCTTTTAGTCGCCAACGGCAGACTATTCGCTCCGCCGCGATTTTTTTGCACCCACACCAACATGCCCTGATACTGAATGTCGGCGGCGAAAGTATTCACCGATTGCACGGCAAACTGACCTTGCGCGGCGGGCGGCACGGCGGGGGCTTTGCACTCCAGTACGATTTGCTTTTCGTTGCAATCCAAAATTTGCTCGATGCCTTGGAAATACGCACCGTGGAAAAGCGAGCCGTCTTGGTATAAAATGCTGCCGTCCGTAGGTTGATAATCACCGCTGATCTGATGCTCGAAAGTCGGTGCCGCCGGCAGGTTTTTCTTGTTGACCAAAGTTACTTTGGCGCGGTAGTGATACATCGGCAGTTTACCGCCTTCGCTGAAGACGGTGGTCTCGAAAACGATGCGTTCGGCGGTTTTTTCAAGTTCTTTGAGTTCTAAGATGTAGTCCTCTTTTTGCGTGCCGTCGAAGGCGATGCCTTTGAAAAGTTTCGTGTCTTCGATGCGGAAAACCGTGTAATCGGGGTAGAGGGCGGCGCAGCTTTGCGACATCCAACCGACGGCATTGACGACGGGCAAAACGGCATTTCCCTGTATCACATGGTGATTGAGAAACGGGTTGTTTTTCAAGGTCAATTTGCGGTGGATGCGGTGTGTCTGCGGTGCACCGAGGTGACTGACCGCAGCGGGCAGTGTGCCGCCGATGATGACTTGCGGTTGGTCGGCGTAGTCCGTGTTGAGTTCGTTGACCAGCATGGCTGCGCCGCCATCGCTGTTGACGAGCGTAATACCTGCCGCCTCGAATTGCGCTTTGAGTTCGCCGCTGACCATACCGCTGTCCCACGCGCCCCAATTTATCGCGCTGACCCGGGTGTTCGGGTGGTTGGTTTTGAAAAGATGCGCCGTTTTGCTCAGTATTTCGTTGGCGACGGCATAGTCCGTTTGTCCGACATTGCCGTAGAAGCCCGCGACCGAGGAGAACATAATCAGGTGGTCGAGTTTGTTCAAATTCACGGCGCCGAAGAGACTCAGCAGACCGTCCAATTTTACCGAAAGCACGTTTTCAAAATCGCTTTCCGATTTGTCCTGAATGTATTTATCCGCCAGGCGACCCGCACCGTGAATGATGCCGGTGACGCGTCCCAATTTTTTCTCGGCAGCGGTCAGAGCGAGTTTAAAACTGCCCAATTTCGTTACGTCTCCTTTGACGTAAATAACCTCGCCGCCGTGATTTTCAATTTGTGCTATCGTGTCGTCAATCTCTTTTTTGGCGACAATATTTTTGTGAATACTTTTAACCAAAGGCAAACCCGGTTTTTCGCCGCGTTCCTTTAAGTCGTTCATTATCAATCGCTTGAGTGTGCCGTCATCGCTTTCGTTTTGGGCAAAATCGGGGACGACAAAATCAAAATCGGAGCGACCCAAGAGGATAAACTTACATTGAAAAACCTTTGACATTTCAATCACACAACTCGCCGTCACCCCGCGTGCGCCGCCGCTGACCAAAAAGACCGAGTCGGAAGTCACGGAGGTTTCAATTTCTCTGTTTTCAAAGACTTCGGAAGGCGTTGCTGCCGTCGTTTTGCGTCCTTCGTCGGAGTAAGCTGTCTCGACGATGCTCACGTCCGCGTCGTGTAATTCCGCGATGATTTGGCGGGCGATGTCCGCGTTTTTCAACTCGGGTTGCATATCCGCTACGCGGCAAAAAACGGGCGACCATTCGAGGTTGAGGCACTTCACTAAACCCGTGATGCCGCCGCCGATGACCGAGGTATTTCCGCGTCCGCCCTGACCGAGTTTGCCGTCGGTGCGGGTGACGGCGAGGAAATTCGCGCGTTGCGATTCCCCCAATTCGTTGAGGTCGCGCTGCAAATGTTTGGACAGGAAAAACAGGGTTTTGACCACTGCTCTTTCCGCCGCGAAATGCTGTTTAAAATTACCGTTTTGAAATTCAAAATGCGGGTGCAAATGAATGAAAGTGCCCGTTTTGCCGTACTGTGTTTGTACTGATTTGACCGCCGTTTCGATGGCTGCATCCGTTGCCGCTGCAATGTTTACCGCGTTTTCGGAAATCGGATTGGCAACGCCCGGCAGGTTTAAAACCACGACTTTATTGCCCTCCGCTTTGAGTGCGTCGATGACTTGTTTTGTTAAATCCGAACCGTCATTCGTCACCAAAGCGTGGTGCGTAGCGGGTAAGGAAAATTCCAAAAAATCGGGTTGCGGTAAGTATTTCAGACCAACCTCAAAGCGATTGACGCCATGAAATTTGCCCGTCCTTACCGTTCCCCGATTTGCGGTTTTCAAAACGGTCGTAGTTCTTAGTTCAGGACTTTTTTTTTACTGCCGTCGGGACTCGTGCCGCCGCCCTTGCCGCCGACGTAATCGACAATTTCCTGTAACGTTCTCAACTCCGTCAACTCATTCGGATTGATGCCGCTGACTTCGGGATATTTTGCGGTGAGTGCGCCGAAAATTTCTACGCGTTTGATGCTGTCGATGCCCAAATCAGCTTCCATATCCATGCTCAATTCGAGCATTTCTGCGGGGTAGCCGGTTTTTTCGCTGACGACTTCCAAGAGGACGTTTGTCAGTTTGGTTAAGTCCGGACCGGTGTTGTTTTGTGCAGGACTTTGGTTGGTTTGAGTTGTTGGAGTGGTTTGAATTGTTGGACTCGTTGTTTCCGCGCCGCCTTTGTTTCCTACGTAATCTACGATTTCTTGGAGGGTTCTCAACTCCGTCAATTCGTTGGGATTGATGCCGCTGACTTCGGGATATTTAGCGGTGAGTGCGCCGAAAATTTCTACGCGTTTGATGCTGTCGATGCCCAAATCAG
>JAHDCG010000178.1:3384-10191 GCA_020629965.1 Saprospiraceae bacterium
CCATGCTCAATTCGAGCATTTCTGCGGGGTAGCCGGTTTTTTCGCTGACGACTTCGAGGAGGACGGCGGTGAGTTTATTTAAGTCCATACCCGTACTCGCCTGCGGTGCGGACGCGGCGGGGGCAGCCGTTTTTACGGGTGCGGAAACGGTGGAAACATTACCGTTGCCGTTATGATTGCGGCTCGAACCGTTAGAACCTTTAAAACCGTCAGAACCCCGGTACAGCGGTGTTTCGGGGACTATCGGCGGGATGTTTTTGGTAAAAGATGAAGCGGAACCGTTGCCGTTGCTGCTGTCGTTTGTTTTAGCGGCGGGCGTTTGATTTTCGGTTAAGGTCTGTGACATCAAATTGAGCAGTTGCTGCGATTGCGCATTTTGCTCGTGCATAAAACGCTCGAAAATTTCCAAACTTTTGGTTTGGTTGGATTTGAACGACTCGAGGGTTTTGTTGAGCAGGGCGAGGACTTCTTTATTCATCATTTCTTCTTCGTTTTCAATGTGAGAGTGAGTGCCGTTTTGTGCGACGGGGACTTCAACGATTTTTTCGACTTCGACAATTTTTTCTACTATCTTTTCTACAATTTTTTCTACGGTTTCGGTGCCGCCTTGGATTTTGAAGCCGTCGTTCATCACCTCATCGTAGGCTTTTTGGGTCGGGGCGGAAACGTAGTTGTTGCCGCTCAATTTGACGGTCAGCACGGACTTGGCGGGCAGGGGCGCGAGGTCGCGTTTGTAAGGGTCGATGTGCGTCATCGGCAAGCCCGCAACGCGGAGTTGCACCGCCGCCTGACGGAGTTGCAGGTCGCTGTCTTTTTTGGCGTTGGCATTGAGTGCGACTGCCGTAAATTCTTTGCCTTGCAGGATGTTTTTAACCAAACCGGTCAGCACGCCTTTGGGACCGAATTCGACGAAAATGCGCCCGCCTGCCGCGTAGATGTTTTCAATTTGTTTTTTGAAATGAACAGGGTTTAAAATCTGATTTTTGAGAATAGATTTTAAGTCGTTGAGATTGGTCGGGTACGCCTCGCCGGTGGTGTTGGCATAGACGGGAATTTGCGGCGCAGAGAATTTCTTTTTTGTCACAAAAGTCGAAAAAGGCTTCTGCGCGTGTGCCACAAATTCGGTGTGAAACGCTGCCGAAACGGGCAACGGAATGACCCGCATTCCCTGCTCACTCAATTGTTTTTGTGCCGCGCCCACGGCTTCCGTGCTGCCGCCGAGAATGATTTGATTTGCGGAATTGATGTTGGCAATCGACACGCCTTTCATGTCCTGTATTGCCTGTCGTACCTCGGTTTCGCTTGCTTTGACCGCTAACATCGTACCCGTGTCCGCGTCGGGATTTTCGGCTGCCATTGCCGCGCCGCGTGTTTGGGCGAGTTGCAAAAAGGTGTCGTCGTCGTAAACGCCGGCTGCCCACAGTGCGGTCAGTTCGCCGAAGCTGTGACCGGCGGTGAAGTCGGGTCGGAAGCCCGCATTTTGCAGGACTTTATATTGCCCCAAAGACAGTGTGCCGATAGCGGGCTGCGCAAATTGGGTACGCGTCAATTCGGTCTGCTGCGCCTTTCTTTCCGCATCGGAAAAGACCGGACGCGGGAAGATTTTTTTCGATAAAGCCGTGTCGTTATTTTCGAAAAACAACTCATCCGCTCGCTCGAATGCCGCCGCGATTTCGGGAAAAGCATTGGCACTTTCCGCACCCATGCCGACGTACTGCGAGCCTTGACCCGCGAAGAGCGCGACGACTTTTTGCGTAGCTGTATCAAGGACTTGCGGACGGTAGAAAATGCCTTTCGGGTGCGACCACTCGCCGTTGTTCGCCGCTAAGTTTTTGAGGGAAATTTCTAAAAATTCAATACAAGACTCAATACCTTCCGCGACAAAACCGAGGCGCGGTTGTTCCTTATTCAACGTCAAATTTTTACTCGCATTCGTTAAATCCGCATAAGCCGTTTCCGCGTCTTTTCCTTGCAAAGCTGTCAAAGTATCGCGGCAAATTTGCTGTAATCCCGCCGCCGTTTTCGTTTGCAGCAGCACGGTTTTATAAGGCTCGTGCAGACGGTAAGTGTCCGCTTTTTTGCCCGCATATTCTTCCAAAGTCAAATGCACGTTGATACCGCCGAAACCGAAAGCACTCACGCCCGCCCGCCGAGGATGTTCGCCGCGCAACCACGGACGCGCCTCGGTATTGACGTACAGCGCGGAGTTTTCGATGTCGAATTTGCTGTTCGGTTTTTCGACGTTAATGGTCGGCGGCAGCACTTTATGGTGCAGTGCTAAGACCATTTTGATGATGCCCGCCGCACCCGCTGCGGACTTAGTGTGTCCGATTTGCGACTTGACCGAGCCGAGCGCAATGCTTTGTTTAGCGGGATTATTTTCCCCGAAAACCATTTGCATGGAGGTCAATTCCGTCGGGTCGCCCGCACCCGTGCCGGTGCCGTGCCCCTCGATAAGACCGACCGTTTTTGCCGGGTAGCCCGCATCTTCGTAAGCGCGGCGCATGGCGAGTGCCTGACCCGAGGGGCGGGGTGCATAAACCGATTTAAATCGTCCGTCGCTCGATGCTCCGACGCCCGTAATCGTCGCGTAAATATTATCGCCGTCGCGTTCTGCGTCTTCCAATCTTTTCAAAACCAACATGCCGATGCCCTCGCCGATGAGCATGCCGTCGGCAGCGTCGCTGAAGGGGCTGATATTTCCCGATTTGGAGAAAGCCGGCGTTTTGGAAAAGGACATGTACATAAACGGCGAATTGTCGGTATCGACGCCGCCGGTGAGCATCATATCGGCGCGTCCTTCGACCAATTCGCTCAACGCCATTTTGATAGCGGAAAGCGAAGCCGCGCAGGCCGCATCTACTACGGAGTTAATGCCGCCGAGGTCGAAACGGTTGGTAATTCTGCCCGAAATAACGTTGCCCAAAAGACCCGGAAACGAGTTTTCATTCCACCCCACGTAAGCCTTTTTTATCTTATCAATGATGTGCGGAATGTCGTCTTCGGCAATGCCCGAAGCCCGCAGGGCGCGTTCCCAAATCGGATATTGCAGTCGCGACATTAAAGGCGTAATTAACTTTTGACCGCCGCCGACCCCGAGCAGTACCCCGGTTTTTTCCTTCAACTCCGCCGTAAATTTAGCCGATGTTTTGCCGTAACCCGCGTCTGCAAAAGCATCGCGTGCGGCAATCAAACCGAGGAGTTGAGAGGCATCCGTGACCTCCAAAATATTGGGCGGCAGACCGAATTCCATGGGGTTGAAATCAATCTCGGGCATAAAACCGCCGCGCTTACAGTAGGTCTTGTCGGGCGCGGACATGTCGGGGTCATAGTAGTCTTCGATACGCCACCGGTCGGCGGGCACGTCTTTTATGCTGTCGCGGCTTTGGATGATATTCGTCCAAAACTCTTCGACGTTTTTCGCATCGGCAAAGATGGAAGAGAGACCGATGACGGCGATGGGAGTTTGCTTGAGAGAGGAATTGATGTTCATAACTTTTTAGTTGTCGGTTGTCGGTTGTCTGTTATCTGTTGCCCGTCGGGAAAGGGTTACTAACCTTTCGGAAGGTTAGTAACCCTAAACTGTTACCCTATATAATTCTTCCTGCACGTGTAAGATTTCTCTGCCCTTTTCGGTACAAAGTCCGCGCAAATACGGCACGAGGATGCCGAAAGTCAGGCGTTCTTTGCTGTATTCTTCCACGGGAAAAAGTTTGTTGTCTTTGAGCATTTTGAGCATGGTCAAGACGGTTTTGCCGACGACTTCGATGTCTAAATCTTTATCGAAAATGCCGTCTTCGATGCCCCAAGCGGCGAGGCGCAGGAGTTGGTTGTGGGCAAAGTTTCCGTTGGCTTCGTAGGATTCGTGCAGCAGGTCAGGGTAGTAGCGGATGATGTCGCCGAAGAAATTGGGATTGACGGAATGGGAGCGGCGCACGATTTTTTGGTGCAAATGCCCCATGGCTTCCAAGACGTTTTCGGAGGTGTCGATGATTTCCTCGTTTTCGCCGGCGACCTTTTGATTATAGACATCCAAACAGGCGCGCAGCAACGAAATTTTATCGGAAAAGTAGTTATAAATCGTCCGCTTGGAGGTGTGCAGTTCTTTCACGATGCGGTCGATGGTAATAGTCTTGACCCCGTGCTTGGTGAACAGTTCCGTAGCCTTTTCGATGATGCGCTCGCGAGTGACCATATTAGGATTTACATTAAATTAACCTTGCGGTAATATTTTTGTTCCCGCAGTACCACAAAGGAAAGGAAAATTTTAATACGATTCGTTTTTACGGAAAAAATTTTGAATCTTTTTGCGAATATAAACGGAAGGGCGCGGAAGAAATCTGATATTGCGTTTGATATGACAGTACGCATTTTTCAAGCCGATACGGATGATTTTCCTCGGGGAAAAAGTATAGAAAGTTTGGCGGCAGAGTTGCCGCAGACGCAACGGGCGCGGGCGTTACGCTACAAATCGAGATCGGACGCGCTTGCTTTTATTGCCGGCAGAATGTTGTTGCAAAAGGCTTTGGAAGAGGTAAATTCTTCCGAAAACTTAGCGGATCTTCAATACGAAAAAAGCGGAAAACCGTTTTTAAATTCTTTGCATTTTAATATTTCACACTCAGCGACTAAAGTCGTTTGTGCTTGGTCGCAAGAAGGAAAATTAGGCATCGACCTCGAAAAATTCAGACCGGTCGAGCTGAAAAATTTCCGGGATTGGTTTGTGGAAGAGGAGTGGGCGGACATGCAAAATGAGGAAAACAGCTTACACCTGTTTTATCGCTATTGGACGCGGAAAGAAAGTATTATCAAGGCGTTGGGGATTACCCTGGGCGATTTGCACAAGATGAAAACGGACATCGAGGCGGATACTTTTTCGTATGAGGGGCAGATGTATTATGTGCGGGAGATTGATTTTGGGGAGGGGTTTTTGGGAGCGATTTGTACAGGTAAAATTCCGGATGAGTTATTGAAAAGAGACTTTCTTCTTTCAAAATTGTCACGGTGAATTTTTTATTTGCATATAAAAAAACGAGCCGTAAACTCAATAACAATAATCTTTCGATACTAAATTGGATGCAGTCTGTCAGAATTGAGATAATACTATTTTGACAGGCTGCATTCCAATAGGTACACAGTATTTGATTTGTTTTTGTTTAATCTCAAATACCGACCTCTTACGTTCCGGTACATCTTGTTTAAAGTAGTTATAAGACTTGTTTGTAAATCAAAACACATAATTTGATAAATAGCGGTTAGTCAGAGGTTTACTAAACTTTCAAAGTTTAGTAAACCTTATTTCTAAACAAGTCTATATATCCGGCGTCATTTTCGTATTTCGAGTATTAGATGTGTTTTTCTTTAATAAAAGAAATTAATGGATATGATTGTAAACAGCCTTTAAGTGTGTAAGCGAAAAACGATTTTTTTACCGAAAGGCTATAATCTGACTACTTATCTTCGGGAAGAACACATTTGCTTCTTTAGTTTTCCGCATTTCTCTGAAATCCGTAGTGCTTAGGACTCAGCAGAAATTTTCTTCCTAAAAAGTAAAACAAACCGATGCCCCTTTTTTTTTTGCAACATACAGTTGCCTTGTTATCGCTCGGACTTACCCTTCTTCTTCCGACATTCGTACAGGCTCAAGGCTACATCGACTGTGCCGCTATTCCGGCGGACGATGAAGAAATCATTGATAATTACGGAGGATTCACAGAAAACGGTTATACCTGTTTTTTCGCAACAGCGATATATAGCAATCTTTCTGTCACCCTTCCGGTCATCAACGGAGACCCCTATACAACAATGCGCTTTTTTGATGTAGCGTCCTACCTTGCTGTTTTTGACAATAATTGTAACCAAATTCCGGGTACCTACATCGACGGGTCTGATGGGGATGAAATCGTTTCAAAGATAGCGGTGGATTTGAATGGAAACACCATGGTAGCGGGTGAAACCGGCTCTTCTGATTTTTTCACCACGGATGGTAGCAACATTGCTCCGGGGGCATTTTCTAATTTTTTTCTACGCAAATATCAACCGGATGGTACTCTGTTATTCTCTATTATTTATCCTGCGGGAAGCGAGTTAATTACTGATTTGGTTGTTGACGGAACGGATATTTACGTGACGGGTTCTACGTCAGCGTGCGGTTTTTCTACAACAGACGGTACCATACTTGCAGGGGCAAATGACGGTTATATCACGCGTTTCAAGCCCTCCGGGAAACCGATATTGCTACGCTGATTGGTGGATCCGGTCTTGAAACCCCTCTGCTCCGGGCGTGCAGAACGGCAACGTGGCGGAAAATGGAATAGATATTGCCTTCAATAAATTATATTTCTGTTCTACACCTCTCGCTATTTCTTCCGACAATCTTAGTTCCGCTACGTAAAATGTCTGTTTTAACGGTCTTTTGAGTCAAAATTTCGAATAAATGAACGCACATGCACAGCAGTAGCGTGGTTTCTGTTTTCATCGACGGGGTACTCCAAACACGACCGGATACCAAGCCGATAGGAAGAATTTTTGAGATAAACTTCGGGTTTCCCCACCTGTAAATGCAAATGACAATAAAACAGTATCTGTTGTAAATATCAAGCAAGCTACGCTTTTAGAGAATATAGAACATTATATAATCATTTGATAACAAAACTAATACGAATTTACATTACATCAATTACTTTGCCTCCTCTTCATATTGATACTTGTTACAAGCTAAATACCAATTAGGAGTCTAACTTTTAAATTAATTCCATGAACACGATTTTTACATTTTTATTCCGGAAACTTTCTTTAGCAAAACTG
>JAHDCG010000280.1 GCA_020629965.1 Saprospiraceae bacterium
CCTCAAACACGTAGAAATCGACGACGACATCAAAGACTACGTCCTCGGAAACATCGGCACTTGGTCATCTCAAGGCAATCTCAACCTCACCGCCGGACAAACCTACAACCACGCCGACCGTCTGCGCCTCATCAATAACACTACGGTCAACGACGGTGCCGTCCTCGCCGTCAACGGCAACACGGGCAGCGGCTTCGGCGGCGGGGCAGCACCGCCCGACGGCTCTCTTTTTAAGGCTTCCGGCTTCTTCGGCTGCATTCCGACCGATGTCACCGTGCGGGACGGCGGTGAGTTTAAAATCGGCAGCATCAGTTCCGAGCGCAGGGGCGAGGCGGTTTTTTACGAGGGAAGTACGGTAGAAATTGAGACGGGCGGTAAGCTGACCGTTGCCGAGGGTTCTTCTTTGATTATTGAAGACGGTGCTACGCTTTTTCTTAATCTAAACGCGACAGCCAATGTGAAAGGCAACGGACGCATTGAAATCAGAGAGGGCGGTACTCTGATATTGAGTAATCCGACGCTCGACCTCGAAGCCGTAAACTCTGTCGTAGAAATCCACGACGGAGCAACCGTTCGTTTATTTGGCGGGGATTTAAATGTCCCTTCTTTTCATACTCCGGGCATCGGAAAAGTTGTGCTGTACGACGGTTATAACCTGCAGTTGTTGGCGTTCGCCACGGCGTTGCACTTGGACGGAGCAGTTATCGAACTCAAAAGTAACGCCGAAATCATTCTGCCCCCCGGCAAAGACCTGACCCTCCGTGCCACCACCGTACTCTACGGTGCGGGCGCAAAGATAAAAACCGAAGAGGGTGAAGTCCGCGTAGCCCTTTCGCAGCTCGTCAGCGAAGACGGCGCGGCTTACGGCGTACAGGTCGATAATCCGTCGTTCTTTTCCGTCAGCGGCTCGATGGTCAGAGGACTGACGACGGGCTTTGAAATTAACAACGTCGGTTTCGGAGTATCCTGTTCCTTTCTGAATACCCGCTTCCTCGAAAACGCCTACGGCGTGCGGGTCAATCGGGCAATGAGCAAAATCTCCTTTGCGCAGTGCCGATTCGATACCCACCGGGGCGCGGCGGCTTACTTTGCCGAAACGCAGGATATGGTTGTCTTCAACGACTGCAACATCAACGGCGACCGCGCTAACGTTTTACATAACTTAGATAACCTCTCCGACGCGGGCAACAACAACGGTATTCAACTGCTCAACTCTGTCAATCTGACCCTCAAAGCTACCGAAATTCAACACTGCAACCTTGGCATCAACGGCATTCTCGACGCGGCGGCAGGCAATCTCAGCGACCTCGACGTGCACGCCCAAAACGAAAACAACATCGTACTCACCGACGGCACTGCCCTGCGCAATAATACCGCAGATGTATAGACCAACGGCGACGTAAACGTACCGACCTTCGAGCTTAATCAAATCATCGACTACGGTTCGGTACTCCTCGACTGCGCCGTGTTAGAAAACAATCACGTCGGTATCAAAGGCACGGATATTTTATTGCAAATCGACGCGCTCGACAACTGCGGCGACTGTGAGCCGGGGTCGGAGCGGCACCGCCCGAATACCTTTATCAAGCCTTACGGCGGTTTGTTTTTCGACATTT
>JAHDCG010000281.1 GCA_020629965.1 Saprospiraceae bacterium
TCGAAACAACGGATGACAGATTGTATTTTTTGTCTGCCTATTTCGATGATAATCGTTTCCTGTTCAGTATCTCTGCGAAAACGGGAAGCATCGAACAACACTCTTTTTTTAAGAATGCAGAAGAAGTAAGGTTTGACCCTTTAATAATCGACGACAAAACTTATTGGTTTGTCAGCCAAAATAATCGGACAAATTTATACGTCACCTCTGCCGACAAACCCCGCATGGAATTAGTATTGAAAGACATTGCATATCAAAAAAATTATAAAGAGAAAACTTATTTTATTAAAGATGAAAAGCTGTACGTGCTTGCCGCTTCGATAGATAGTGAGTCGCTTAATCAAATTTGGAAAATCGAATAATTTATCTCACGCAACCACAAATCCACCCGACTCCCCGCTCCCCGGCCCCAACCGAACCACCGCACCCGCCGCCTCGACCAATACCGCATGATGCTCAATAAAAATCACCGTATCTCCCCGCTCAATTAAGCCTTGAAAAACCTCGATGAGCTGTAAAATATCAAAATAATGCAGCCCCGTACTCGGCTCGTCGAAGAGGTACAGCGTTGCGCCTTTGCGCTTTTCCGACATCGCTTTCGCTAATTTCAGACGCTGACTTTCGCCGCCCGACAACGTATTGCCCGCTTGCCCCAATTGCAGATGCCCGATGCCGACACGCTGCAATAATTGCAACTTTTCCACAATTTTACCCGGCTCGAAAAACGTAATCGCCTCGCTCACCGTCATCTGCAAAATCTCCCCGATCGAGCGACCTCGAAAGCGTACCGCAAGCACCGCCGCACTGTACCGCAACCCGCGACACACATCGCAGGTCAGCCACACATCACTCATAAAATCCATGCTCGTTTTGACCGCGCCCCGACCGCCGCAATGCGGGCATTTTCCGTTTTTGCTTTGGTAAGAAAAATCGGCTTTTTTCAGTCCGCGTTCCCGTGCCGCCTCCGTTTTGGCGAAGAGCATTTTGAGGTCGTCCAAAATCTTAGTGTAGGACGCCGGCGTGCTTAATCTGCTCTGTGTTGCCGCCGTTTGGTCAATCAATAAGACTTCCGCAAATTGCTCTAAACCATATATTTCTTCGCAATTTACCGCCCGTTTTTGCTGTTGAGATTTGTACAAAACTTCCTTAATCAAACTCGATTTTCCGCTGCCCGAGACGCCCGTGATTGCGGTCATTGTTTTGGCAGTAAAATTTACGTCGATGTTTTTCAAATTATTGGCAAAGGCACCTTTTACGCCGAAAGACCGGTCAGCGAGAGCCGCACCCGAGTCACTCCCGGCAGGGTTCCCCCGATTTAGCCTGTCCCGCACCTCGGTCGGGAGGGGCGGAGGGGGTTGGAGACGCGCGGCACTATTCGTCTTCAGCCCCCTAATCCCCGAATCGGAGGAACTTTCTGCGTTCCTGATTTTCGGGGTAACGGAACTTTTCCGCACGACTTCTTCCGCAGCAAAACCACTATTTCCCACCGCCTCCAACATCCGCGCCGTCACCGACTCTTTCACCCTAAAAATATCAACAATCTTCCCTTGAAAAATAATCTCACCGCCCGCCGTGCCCGCGCCCGGTCCGGT
>JAHDCG010000034.1:0-16629 GCA_020629965.1 Saprospiraceae bacterium
GACGGTTGACGGTTGACGGTTGACGGTTGACGGTTGACGGTTGACGGTAAAATACTCCGGTTTTGAAATGACCGAAGTATTATCAGAAAAATTTATCAGCTCGATGAATTTTTGTCGGAGTCGATTTGAAATTTCAACATTCCGTTCGGGCGCAAAAGTCCGCATTTTCAATCGACAAACCGAAATTTACAGGCGGTCATCTTCGGTTTCGCCCCAGCGGTAGGTGTCTTTGAGTTCAAAACCGAGTAAGTCGAGAGAGCGGTCCACCACCGACTGCGCGAGAGCATCACGACCTTTGGCGTGGGTATAAAAGGAAGGCGTGGCGGGAATGACGATGCCGCCGGCTTGCTGAATTTTCAGAATATTTTGGGTGTGAATGATACTCAACGGCTTGTCGCGGAAGATGAGCAACAGCTTTTTGCGCCACTGCAAAGCCTTGGAAGCGGCGGCGGTAATAGCGTCGGAGTCGGTGCCGGCGGCTATCCTGCCGATGAGTCCCATGCTGCACGGCGCGACAATCATATCGGTGGCGGGGCGGCGGTCGAGTTCGTAAATTGCCTCCGCATCGTTGGTATTGAAAATGCGGAAAGGCAGTTTTTTGTAATCCTGATTGTCGAGTTCGAATTGCCAGTTATACTTGGCGTTTTTGGACATAATGACCGCGACTTTTTCGGGTTCGATGAGTTCCTGCAAGCGGTCTAAAAGCACTTTGCCGTACACGCTGCCCGAGCTGCCGCCGATACCGATGGTGATGTTTTTCATGAAGAAAATTTAAGATTTTGTACCGAGGTCAGGCGGCATTTTATTGTCTGTAATTTGTGAGTTTAAGACAAAATGCAAGGGATTTGGTTGCAAAATAACGCGTTATATCTCCTGCATTTCCCGCAGCGCGAGCAGCAGCGCATGCACGGTGTGCGGATGCTCGAAACGCTGCGCGAAAAGTCCCGCTTTGACCTCGGCGAGCGGCAGTTTTACCAATTCGATGTCTTCGGCTTCGTCAAAGGCAACGGCATCGGTCAGTGCGGCATTGCGCAGCAAATAATGGTGAATATAAGAGTCCTGAAAAACGGGATTTTGCGGAATTTTGCCGAGGTAAGTCCAGTCGCTGCCCGAGTAGCCGGTCTCTTCGCGCAGTTCGCGCTTGGCGGCGGTCAGCGGTCCCTCGCCGGGGTCGATGAGTCCGCCGGGTATTTCGAGCGTGTAATCGTTGATGCCGAAGCGGTATTGATGAATAAACAGCAAGTCTCCCGCCGCATCGACGGCCGTAACGTTGACGGCGTGACCGCCGGACAGCACGACGATTTCCACCTCTTTATCATTGCGCGGATTAACGAGATAATCGAAACGCGCGGTGAATAAACGCAGGTTTCGGATGGGTACGGAGCGTAGTTTTTTCCAGGTTTTCTTTAACATGGTTGGGATTTACGATTTACGATGTACGATTTACGATTGCTTGAGGGGAGTGAAAGGTATAGAAATCGGTTTCTTTTTTCTTGATGTCTCTTGTCACGTTTTTCTTTGCCGGATAACAACATGCTCGGGTTTTTCTTTAAAATTTAGTAAAAACTCTTTCCGTAGAGACGTTGCACTGCGACGTCTTAACGAGGTACGAATTATGATGTACGGGAGAAGACGAGCGTTTCCGTTCGCTTCTGTCGTTTCTTTAAAACCTTTCCCAAAAATACTCGTAAAAAATGACTGTATTTCTCCACTTTAAAAGTCAGTTTTTATGTCTAAGAAGCAGCAGAAAAGGAAACGAGCAAAGGCGACGCAAGATGTCAAAAAATCCGGGAGTTTGGCGACTTATTTGCCGATTATTTTTATTTTAATCGTCACGGCAGGCGTTTTTTCGGGCAGCATTTCCAATGATTTTGTGAATTGGGATGACGACGTGAATATTTTGGAAAACGACAATCTCAACGGCTTTACGGCGGAAAATATCGGGCGCATTTTCCACTTTGAACACGGGCGTGTTATCGGAAATTATAACCCGCTGCCGATTTTTACTTTTGCCGTCGAAAAAGCCGTTTTCGGGCTGAACCCGAAGGTGATGCACACCACCAATTTACTACTGCATTTGCTGTGCGTTTTCTTCGTTTATCTGTTGGGCAGGCGGTTGGGTTTAAGTCTGCCGGCCGCCGGTTTTTTGGCTTTGCTGTTCGGTATTCATCCGATGCGGGTCGAGTCGGTGGCGTGGATTACGGAGCGCAAAGATGTGCTGTTCGGGGTCTTTTACCTCGCTGCGATGTTGACTTATCTTTCTTACCTCAAGCAGCAGAAACGCAACCGGTTTTGGTACACGGTTTTGCTGTTTATTTTCGCGCTTTTTTCCAAAATACAGGCCGTATCGTTGCCGCTGACTCTGTTGGTTTTGGACTATTGGCAGCGCAGAGATTTACGTTTGAATTTGGTCATCGAAAAAATCCCTTTTTTCGCACTTTCTCTCCTTTTCGGCTTGGCGGGCATTTACTTTTTGGGCGAAGACGGTTCGCTCGAAGACGCCACAAATTACAACATCTTTCAGCGGTTGCTCGTCGGGGCTTATTCTTACGTGGTATATTTGATTAAGTCAGTCGTGCCATATCGTATGTCGCCGCTTTATCCTTATCCGGCTTCGCTTTCGGCTTGGTTTTATGCGGCTCCTTTGGGCGTGGCGGCGGTCGTCGGTTTGTTTGTGACTGCTTGGAAAAAAGATTGGCGACCGGTCGTTTTCGGCTTGGCATTTTTCACTTTCAACATCATGTTTTTGCTGCAAATACTGGGCGCGGGACAAGGTTACTTAGCCGACCGTTTTACTTACATCGCATACTTCGGCTTGTTTTTCACGGCGGCTTACGGATTGAATTATGCCTTGCAAAAATTTCCGCAAAAGAAAAATCTGCTGCTCGGCGGGCTGACGGTCGTGTTGACGGTTTATGCAATCGTCAGTTTTCAACAGGTCAAAATTTGGGAAAACGGACGCACTTTGTGGACGCACGTTTTGCAACATTACAACAACGTCACTACGCCCTTCGTCAATCTCGGACACTATCACCGCGACCGCAAAGAGACGGAAAAAGCCGTGGAAAATTATTCCGAAGCCTTACAAATTAACGGCAAAAAAGGCGAAATTTATAACTCGCGCGGCAAGTTATATTTTGAAACCGGACAAAACGAAAAAGCAATGGCAGACTTCAACCAAGGACTCGCCGTTATGCCCGATATCAACACGCTGCCCGCCGGTAAAAGACAGACCGCCGCCAAGACTTACGCGGAGCTGCACGTCAATAAATCCGCCGTCTTAGGCACACTGGGCAACTACGAAAAGTCCTTGGAAGAGGTCAACAAAGGACTCGGCTACAACCCCGATTTCCTCAACGGCTACATGAACCGCAGCAAGCTGTACACGCTGCTCGACCGCCCCCGACAAGCGATGCAGGACTACGATAAAATCGTCAAAATGAAGCCCGGCGACGACCTCATTTGGTATGAACGCGGACAGACCGCCAACCGCCTCGAAAACCCGCAAAAAGCCCTCGAAAGTTTGAACCGCGCGATACAACTTAACCCGAACCGCCGCGAATATTATAAGGAGCGGGCGCGGGCGCACTATAAGGCGGGAAATACGGCGGCGGCGCAGGAGGATATGCGGCGGGCGGAGAATTAAATGCTTTAAAGCGTTGGTTTTCTCGGTATGAATGCGGTTGTAATCGAATTAGTCTCTCTCCCCTCTGACTTCCTAATTTTCATCCGACTTTACACCAAACAAATAAATGTAACTCAACACCTCTTAACTAATTGAAAATCAGAACATTAAACATCTTTCCCGCCTTTTACAAATCGTAGCCTTCCCGGTTTTAATTTTTCCTCCCTGCCCTTTTCCGCCTACATTTGCTTTTGGTATAAAATTTTCTTTAATACCTAAAAAAATCGCACCGTTTAGTACCGTGTAACAAATTTTTGTTGTTTACAAGTTTAGTTCCGATAGCTATCGGAATTAAACTTTTAAACCTGCTTACCCTCACAACTCAATACCGAAAATGCTCAATAAATACAGCCGCCGCATCACCCAAGACGATACCCAACCCGCCGCCCAAGCCATGCTCTACGGCATCGGACTGACGGACGCGGACATGGAAAAAGCCCAAGTCGGCGTGGTCAGCACCGGCTGGGAAGGCAACACCTGCAACATGCACCTCAACGGTATCGCCGCCGAGGTGCGAGACGCAGTGAATGCGCAGGATTTAATCGGTTTGGTCTTTCACACCATCGGCGTCAGCGACGGCATGAGCATGGGCACGGACGGGATGCGCTTTAGTCTGCCGAGCCGCGACATCATTGCCGACAGTATCGAGACGGTCGTGTCGGCGCAGTGGTACGACGGCGTGATTGCGGTCGTGGGTTGCGATAAAAATATGCCGGGTGCCATGATTGCCCTCGGTCGTCTGAATCGCCCCGCGATTTTGTGCTACGGCGGCACCATCAGCCCCGGTTGTCATTTGGATAAAAAACTGGACATCGTCTCGGCTTTCGAGGCATTGGGTCAGCGCAATACGGGCGAAATCGACCAAGCGGAATTCAAGCAAGTCGTCAAAAAAGCCTGCCCCGGCGCGGGTGCCTGCGGCGGCATGTACACCGCGAATACCATGTCTTCCGCCATCGAAGCAATGGGCATGAGTCTGCCCTACAACTCCTCGATACCCGCTACGCACCCCGACAAAAAAACGGAGCCGGAGCGTCTCGGTAAAGCAATGCGCAATCTGTTGGAAAAAAACATTTTGCCGCGCGACATTATGACTTTCGAGGCTTTTGAAAATGCGCTGACCGTCATCACCGCACTCGGCGGCTCGACCAATGCCGTGCTGCATCTCATCGCTATGGCAAAGTCGGTCGGTGTGCCGATTACCATCAAAGATTTCCAACGCATCAGCGACAAAACGCCGTTTATCGCCGACCTCAAACCCTCCGGAAAGTACGTCATGCAAGACCTTTTCGACGTAGGCGGCGTACCGGCGGTCATGAAAAGGCTGCTCGAAGCGGGCTACCTGCACGGCGACTGCTTAACGGTCACCGGCAAGACTTTGGCAGAAAATTTAGCGGACTGCGCTCCCCTGCCCGACGGTCAAAAAGTCATTATGCCTTTCGACAAGCCAATCAAAGCCACCGGACATTTACAAATCCTCTACGGCAACTTAGCCGAAGGCGGCGCGGTCGCCAAAATCACGGGCAAAGAAGGTTTGGTTTTCAAGGGCAGCGCAAAAGTTTTTGATAATGAACAAGCCGCCAACGACGCTATTGCCGCAAAAAAAATCAATAAAGGCGACGTCATCGTCATCCGCTATTCGGGTCCGAAAGGTGCGCCCGGCATGCCCGAAATGCTGAAACCGACCTCCCTCATCATGGGCGAAGGTCTCGGTCAGGACGTCGCTCTTATAACGGACGGGAGGTTTAGCGGCGGCACGCACGGCTTCGTGGTCGGTCACATCACGCCCGAAGCCCAACAGGGCGGTCTCATCGGTCTGCTGCGCGACGGCGACAAAATTACCATCGACGCCAACGATAATTTCCTCCGCGCCGAGCTGTCGGAGGCGGAAATTGCGGAGCGCAGAAAGACGCATAAAATACCGGCTATTCGCGCCACTACGGGAATGTTAAGGAAGTATGCGCGGACGGTGAGTTCGGCGAGTGAGGGATGTGTGACGGATGAGTGTTAGGGAGAGGTTGGGAGGTTGGGGAGTTGAGAGGTTGGGGAGTCGGGCGTAACGCGATTGCCCGGCATCGTAGAGACGTTGCACTGCGACGTCTTTGCCCGGAGAAAGAAATTAAATTCAATATCACCCGGTCCGCCACGCGAAAACCCTTGTACAGGTTGGGAGGTTGGGGAGTTGAGAGGTTGGAGAGTTGGGCGCGCCGTGATTGCCCGGCATTGTAGAGACGTTGCACTGCGACGTCTTTGCCCGGAGAAAGAAATTAAATTTAAAATATCCCGCTCCGCTAAGCGACAACCCTTGTACAGACGTGGGAAAACACGTCTCCGCACGGCAGATATTTTGAAATTGTGATAAGCGTTTTTGAATGAAAAAACAGTTTGCCGGTTTTTACCTTAGACGCGTTTTCCCGCGTCTTTACCAAGGCAAGGTGATTTTATTTAAACCGGAGAAAATCAAAAAAATCCTGTAATTCTGTCAAAAATAAAATCAAAAAAATCCTGTAATCTTGTCAAAAATAAAATCAAAAAAATCCTGCAATCCTGTCTGAAAATCATTTTTAAAAATCCAACAAATATGCAACACACCACCACTAAAACAAACGGCAAAAAAGCAACCGAAAAGGTCGCCGTGCCCGAACGCATGACCGGCTCGCACGCCGTGATGCGCAGCCTGCTTGCCGAAGGTACGGAAATCATTTTCGGCTACCCCGGCGGGGCGATTATGCCGATTTACGATGCCATGTTGGACTACGAAGACCGAGTGCAGCACATCCTGCCGCGCCACGAGCAGGGGGCAATTCACGCCGCCGAAGGCTACGCCCGCGTCACGCGCAAAACGGGCGTTTGCTTTGCGACGAGCGGACCGGGGGCAACGAATTTGGTAACGGGCTTGGGCGATGCGCTGCTCGACAGCACGCCTCTGGTCTGCATCACGGGGCAGGTTTTTAATCATCTGCTCGGCACCGATGCTTTTCAGGAATTGGATGTTATCGGGACGACGATGCCGCTGACCAAATGGAGTCTGCAAGTCACCCGCGCACAGGATATTCCGGGAGCGATAGCGAAGGCGTTTTATATTGCCAATTCAGGCAGACCGGGACCGGTGCTGTTGGACATTACGAAAACGGCACAAAACGAAATGTGCGATTTCAGCTACCAAAAAAATACTTTTATTCGCTCTTATCACCCGCTGCCGACGACGGATACGGACGCTCTCGCAGCAGCGGCGGAGTTAATCAACAACGCGAAAAAACCCTTTATTTTGGCGGGTCACGGCATTCAGATTGCGCACGCACAGGAAGAATTTAAGGCTTTTGTCGAGCAAACGGGCATTCCTTTAGGCTGTACGATTCACGGTTTGTCGGGCATTCCGAATTCGCACCCGCTGCACCGAGGCATGTTGGGGATGCACGGCAATTATGCGCCGAATAAACTGACGAATGAATGCGATGTTTTGATTGCCATCGGGATGCGCTTTGACGACCGGGTGACGGGGAATTTAGCGAAATATGCGAAGCAAGCTAAGGTCATTCATTTTGAAATCGACCCTTCGGAAATCGACAAAAATGTCAAAACCGAGGTCGCCGTTCTCGCGGATGCAAAGGATGCTTTGGCGAAAATTTTGCCTTTGGTCAAGCGGAAAAGCTATCCGGAATGGTACGCGGAATTTGACGCATTAGATAAACAAGAATACGAAAAAGTCATCAAAAAAGACCTGTCTGCCTCGGCGGCGGGCGGACTGAAAATGCCGATGGTGGTACACGAAATTTCGGAGCAAACCAAGGGGCAGGCAGTCGTGGCGACCGACGTGGGTCAGCACCAAATGATTGCGGCGCGGTATTTTAAATACGAAAGCACCAATCAATGGGTCAGCAGCGGCGGTGCGGGTACGATGGGTTTCGGACTGCCGGCGGCTTTCGGGGCGAAAATTGCGCAGCCCGAACGCGAGGTCGTCGCCTTCATCGGGGACGGCGGTTTTCAAATGACTATCCAAGAACTCGGCATGTGCGCGCAGTGGAATGTAGGCGTAAAAATTGTGTTGTTGGACAATAATTATCTCGGCATGGTGCGTCAGTGGCAAGAGCTTTTTCACAAAAAACGCTACTCATCCGTGGAATTACAAAACCCCGATTTTCTCAAAATCGCGGAGGGCTTCGGCGTACCGGGCAAACATATTTCCAAGCCCGCAGAACTCGAAGGCGCAGTCGCGGAAATGCTCGCCCACGAAGGCCCGTATCTGCTGCACGTCACCGTCGAAAAAGAAACGAACGTCTTTCCGATGATTACGGGCGGGAAAAGCGTGGGGGAGATTATTTTGACGGAGGAGGAATTGTAAAACAGGTTTGAGTGGTTTGAATTGTTGGAGTAGTCGGAGTAGTTTGGTCGTGGTTATCATTCAATTCGTTTGTTTTTCACAGCTTGTTTTCCTCCGTATTTTATTTCCTCGGCAGTCCTGTTTTCACAGACGACTCAAACAATCATCAAACAATTCAAACAACCATCAAACAACTCAAACAAAATCGAAGATTTAAAATTATGAAATATACCATTACCGTTTTCACCGAAAATCACACGGGACTATTGCAGCGCGTGGTCTCGGCATTTACCCGACGCAGCATCAGCATCGACAGTTTAACGACCTCGCCGTCTTCTTTGGAGGGAATCCACCGCTTTACCATCGTGACGGAGGTGAAAGAAGAAATTGTGCAAAAATTGGTCGCGCAGCTCGAAAAACAAATCGACGTTTTAAAAGCATTTTACTATACCGATGCCGAAATTGTACAGCAGGAAATCGCGCTGTACAAAGTACCGACGGCGGCATTTATGGACGGCGACACCGTCGAGTCTCTGGTGCGGTCGCACAATGCGCGCATTTTGTGCATCGAAAAAGAGTACGTGGTGGTGGAAAAAACGGGATTGCAGGAGGAAACGGAGGCGCTGTTAAATGATTTGAAGAAAATAGGAATTTACGAATTTGTGCGTTCGGGACGTATCGCGGTGGTCAAGCCGATGGAGCGTTTGTCGAAATATTTGCAGAGTTTGGAGAATGCGGTGGCGGAGAAGAATTGAGGACGTGTTTAATTTGGGAATCGTTGAAAACTTTCCGGGGCTGTGGGGCTTGCGCGGTTATGTGTGTTTTTCCGTTTATTTTCATCCTTTTCAAAAACAAAAGATGCGTTATTTCTTCTGTTGCTTAGTCGCGTTGTCCTGTTTCTCTTGTCAAAATGACGATGAGTTTTTCGATGACCCGAACAACTCACCGCTTGCCGGTTGTTGCCGACAAGAGCCTACGGTAATTGACCTCAACGGGTCGCGTATTTTTGCTCCCACCGTTTTCACGCCCGACGGTGACGGAATTAATGACTCGTTCTCCTTTCTGACAGATGCAGAAAACATTCGCATACAGTCTTTTTTCATCACTTCTTTTGAGACCGGAGCACCCTTCTTTAACCGAACCGATATACCGCTTAACTCCACACTCGCCCGATGGGACGGCATCGTGGCGGATACCATAGCCACCGGATTATTTCTGTACAGTGCCTCGCTGCGTGACACACAAGGCGAAACCGAAGTGATTACAGGCTTCGTTTGCTCCATCCCCTGCGGACCGGGCAGTCCGATTTTAGCAAAATTTGACTCATTGAATAATTGTATTTTTGCGACCCAACACGACGGTAGCGGCGGGTTTAACCGCGAATTACCTTCTTTGGAAGAGTTGGAATGTTTGGAATAAACCTAAACTCAATTCAATGAAAAAACTGTTTTTCTTTCCTCTTTTATTGCTTTTCATTTTCGCTGCCTGTAATGACGACGAAGATATGACCACCGACCCCAACGCCTCTCCCGTAGAAAGCTGCTGCGCAATCGACGCGCAAAGCGAAACCGTCGCCGGTCGCAATATTTACGTGCCGAATGTTTTCACGCCCGATGCCGACGGTATCAACGACCTGTTCTTTCCCTTTGTCACCGGCGAGGGCGGCGAAATCAGCAATTTCAGAATTGACGACACAGACGGAAATACCGTACACCAACGCACGAATTATGTACCGTTTAACCTCGACAATGCCTGGGACGGCACCTTCAACGGCAATACTTTGGCGGGAGTCTTCGATTATGTAGTGACCGTGCGCATCGACACCGAAGAGTTGACCGTCAGAGGACAGGTTTGCTCCCTCCCCTGCTTCCAAAATGCCGACCCTTACGAGTCTTTTTCCGCCGTTGACAACTGCCGCTTTGCAACGCAACACAACGGTATGGGAGCGGCGGATACGAGTTTGGAGTCTTTTGAAGAATTTGAATGCGTGGAGTAAAGCAGCGAAACGGAAAGCCTCGCGTTATAGGGCAGCGAACACATTAACGTGTTCAAAATAATTTTTGCCAAACTCACCAAATACTTTGTAACAAAATTCTGTTTAAGGGTTTAGGCGTTTAAATCGTTTAGGGGCAATACCCTATCTAAAAGTTTAGCAGCTAAAAGCATCTAAACCCTTAAACCTGTTAAACTTATAAACAATAAAAATTTACAATTTGAAAAATTTAATTCCCTTTTTTCTCCTGCTGACCTGTCTCGCTTTTTTCACCGCTTGCGGCGACGATGACACCCTTTCCGCTCCCGAAACCTGCACGGACGGCATCCAAAATCAAGATGAAACCGGCGTGGATTGCGGCGGCGTCTGCACGCCCTGCTTCACCTGCAACGACGGCATTCAAAACGGCGACGAGACCGATATCGACTGCGGCGGCAGCGACTGCCCGGCTTGTCCGACCTGCGACGACGGCATCCAAAACGGCGATGAGACGGGCGTGGACTGCGGCGGTTCCTGCGACCCTTGCGTTGTTCCTTTTTCGGAGTTTATGACCGCCGAAATCAACGAAGAAGCATTTGAAGCCAATTTGGTTTCGGGTTTTGATAATCTGAATACCCTCGAATTTCAATCCGACCAAAGTCAAGACCGGCAACTGTTTTTTGTCCTGCCGAGCGGCATCGACGAAGGCACTTATGACTTGGTCGATAACGACGGCTTTTCGGCGCGCTACGCAAAAATTAACGACGGCGAGTTTACCACGGAAAGCGGCACGATTACGATTACGCTCAACAACACGGGGCAGGCGGAACTCTCCGGCACCTTTGAGTTTACGGCGGTAGAATACGATTTCGGCGTTGCCGTCGATACGGTGCGCGTGACTAACGGAGCCTTCGGCGTGGAGTATTTTTAAGCAAAAGATTAGATTGTGATTGAAGCAAAAGGGAGCGGAATTTCAGAATTTCGCTCCTTTTTTTGTGCTCGTTTTTCAACAAAATTCAGCCTGTCGCGCTTCTAAGTAGGTTTACAAGTTTAATCGTTTAGTCGTTTAAACCTAAAAAAACTGATAGTCAGTATTTTATTTACTTTTTAACAGGTAAATAATTACGCAAACCTAATCGTTGCGCTCTGATATTGAACGCGACCTGTCTAACATCTACTCCGATAGCTATCGGGGCTAAAATTCAAAATAAAACGAAAATGCAAACCGTAAAAATAAGTACCGTCGTCAAAGCCCCCGCCGCCCGTGTGTGGCAGTCTTGGACAACACCGAAACACATCACAAAATGGAATCACGCCAACGATGATTGGCACAGCCCCGCAGCCGAAAACGACCTGACCGTCGGCGGCGAATTTATCTACCGCATGGAGTCGAAAGACGGCAAAACGGGGTTTGATTTCAGCGGCATTTACGAGGAAATCGAAGCAGAAAAACTGCTGAAATACAAACTCGAAAACGACCGCAAAGTCACCGTAAAATTTACGGAAGAAGACGGCAAAACCACCGTCACGCAAATTTTCGAGCCGGAAGACGAAAACTCCGTCGAAACACAAAAAGCGGGTTGGCAGTCGATTTTGGATAATTTCAAAAAATATACAGAAAACTTAAGTGCATAATTCCCGCAAAAACGCTTACGATGTCGTCATTATCGGCTCGGGCCCGAACGGCTTGAGCGCGGGTATCTTCTTGGCGCAAAAAGGACTGCGCGTGCACATCATCGAGGCGAAAGCAACGGTCGGCGGCGCACTGCGCACGGAGGAGTTGACGCTGCCGGGCTTTCGGCACGATGTCGGAGCGGCGGTGCATCCGACGGGTTTTCTCTCTCCTTACTTTCGGACTTTGAATTTGGAAAAATACGGCTTGGAGTGGGTACACGCACCCGTTTCCGTCGCACACCCCTTGGACGGTGAGCCGGCGGTTATTTTGGAAAAATCTCTTACTGCGACCGCCGAAAATTTGGGGAAAGATGCCCGGGCTTATCTGCGCCTGATGCGACCGCTGACCGAAAATCCGCACGCCCTGCTCAAAGACATCTTAAAACCTTTGGGCATTCCCGAGTCCCCGCTTTTGTTGGCGCGGTTCGGGCTGCGCGGTGCTTTGCCGGCGGAGCTTGCCGCCCGTTTATTTTTTAAAGACCGCCGCGCAAAAGCCTTGTTAGCGGGCTGTGCGGCACACAGTATTTTACCTTTCGATAAATTTTTTACGACGGCTTTGGGTTTGGTTTTTCCTGTCTGTGCGCACACGGCGGATTGGCCCGTTGCGCGCGGCGGTTCGGCGTCGATTGCGGCGGCTTTGCTGCGGTGTTTCGAGGCGGCGGGCGGTACGGTGCAACTCGAAAAGCAAGTGACGCAAATGAGTCAACTGCCGCCGGCGCGCGCTTATCTTTTTGACACCGACCCGCGTCAGTTGTCGCACATTGCGGGCGAAGCCCTGCCGACACATTATCACAAACGTTTACAAAAATTCAACTACGGTCCCGGTATTTTCAAAATCGACTACGCCCTAAATGCGCCGATACCGTGGCGTGACCCGAATATTTTGCGCGCCTCGACGGTGCATCTCGGCGGCACTTTTGACGAAACAGCCGCCTGTGCCAAAGCGGTTTGGCAAGGCAGACACTCCGAAAATCCTTACGTTTTACTGGCACAGCAAAGTCAATTCGACGGCACGCGTGCGCCCGCCGGGCAGCATACCTGTTGGGCGTATTGTCACGTGCCTTTCGGTTCGGAGCGTGATATGTCGGCGGTCATCGAAGCCCAAATCGAACGCTTCGCCCCCGGTTTTCGGGATACCGTTATCGCTCGGCACGGTATGAATACCAAAGATTTTCAGGCTTTCAATCCCAATTTTTACGGCGGCGCCATCACGGGCGGCGCGTCCGATATTACGCAGCTTTTCACGCGCCCGGTCGCGCGCCTCGACCCCTACTCTACTCCCAACCCGCGCATTTTTATCGGCTCGGCATCTACGCCGCCGGGCGGCGGGGTGCACGGGATGTGCGGGTACTATGCGGGGCGGAGTGTTTGGGGGCAGGTGTTTGGGAGGGGGGGAAACACCCCAAAATTCACTTCCCCGGTCAAAATGACCCGTTTCTGACTCCTTACTGCCGATTTAGCCCAAAAATAAAAGACCTTTGCATTTTTCAAATTCAAAAACTAAAAAATATGTACGAAGTTACTCTTTACCTGCACTCTTGGATACGTTGGCTGCTCGTTTTCGCGCTGCTGTACAGCCTCATCAGCAGCGGCACCGCCCTTGCCTCGGGGCGACCCTGGACTAAAGCCAACAACATCGCGCGCGGCTCGACTTCGGGTTTTGCTTATTTGCAATTGATTATCGGGCTTATCCTTTACACGGTCAGTCCGCTGATTAAGGTTTTTATGCGCAATAAAGAGGAAGTCGCCAACGACTCCGCGCTCAGCTTTTTCGGCATTTATCACGTGGTATTGGCGATTATTGCCATTGTTTTGCTGACTATCGGCGGCGTGAAAGCTAAAAAAGCCCTGACCGACGCGAAAAAACACAAGATGATTCTGATTTGGTTCGGATTGGCGGCGGTAGTGCTGTTGGCGGCGATTCCGTGGCCGTTCCATCCGCTGGCGGCGCGGGAGTGGTTTCGGTTTTAGAAAGAGGTGAGAGGTGAGAAGGTGAGAGGAGAGAGCGGGGGTGTTCTCTCCTCTTTTTGTGTAAAATCCCCGCGAAAATTTTCTTGCTGTAATTTTAACAGCGTTTACAATTCCTTATAATTTTTTGGTAATAGCCGCCGATTTATTACCTTAGCGAACAATATATCACTAAACACGAATAACATGCGGTTAAATTTCCGAAAAATCACTTTCTTTCTTTCCTGCTTTTTGCTTGCGAGTCTGCTTAACGGACAATCTTTTTCCTTAAATTGTAACGTCACTCCTTTCAGTATTCTCACCTCAAATCCCGATGATATACACCTTATCGAAGCAGACGCGACAGGTTATTATATCACAAGCAAACTTCCGAGCAGCAGTCCTTTTCGAGGAACTACGCACGTTTACTGTTTTGATTATCAACATAACCTGCAATATGATTTACCGATAACTACCAAAAAAAATCGCTCCCAAATTCTTATTAGCGACTACCTGCATACGCGCTCGGGCTTGTTCGTTGTCGGCACTAAATATGATAAAAAGGCAAAAATCGGTTACAATTATTTTCATAAAATCAGCGGCGGCGGAAAGAGTAACCCCGTCGTTGCGGACGGCTACCCTTTCAAACTGAAAGGTGTAACGAGTCCTTACATCAACAGCAATCACGAAAACAGTATTTTGTCGGTTTGGCGCGTCAGTCAAGACAGTTCAAAAGTGCTGCGGTACGTCGTCCGAGAAAATACCAACGGTAAGATTAAGGATAAAAAAATGAGAATTTTTGTGTACAACCACGATTTGACTCTGCTTTTTAAAAAAGAAACTCTATTGCCGGTTGCGGATGAAAATTTAACGAAAGAGTCTGTTTTCGTTACCAATCGCGGAGAGGTGTACATCACGACCCGCCCGCCGAACACTTACAAAAATCCGGACGGCACGAAACAGTATCGTCTGTTTAAAATCAATGAGGCGGCAACTACGGAAATTGACTTGAAGCCGTTGCAGGGTTTAAGTGTCGGCAGATTGGAATTAACGGAAAATCAAAATACGACTTATCTGACGGGCTTATACTTTTCGGAAAACGTAAAAACTTATGCAAAAGGCATTTTCGCCCACCCGCTCGACGGCAGTACCGATAACGCATTTACATATATGCTTAAAGAGTCGGAAAAAGAAAAATTGGCATCTTACAAAAAAATGCAAAACTACACCAACTCTTTAGGGACACATATAAAACCGTCGTGGTATGGTATCAGGAAAGTATTTACGGACTCGGAAGGAAATACAAAAGTGTTGATTGAAAATCAAGGTGAATTGTACAGACCGGAGACCAAAAGTGAGTTTTTACGATGGAGAAACATCCAAAATATGATTGTTTACAGCATCACCCCGGAAGGTATCGAAGATGTTACGGTAGTTGAAAAAGAATTTAGTACGGCGTTTAATGACGGATACGCCTTTTTCGCAGAGGATGAAATCGGTTTGATAGTAGCCGGAAAACACGATAAAAAGAAAATGTTGAGCAGTACGACCATGATGGGCTTTCGGCAGATACATCTAAATGCAAAAAATCAAATTGTCAAAGAAGAAATGCTCGCCCGCGGAAAAGAGTGCGCGATAAGTTTCAACTTACGACAAATCAAGGGATACGCGGATAAAACAATTGTCTTAGCGGTCAGCGGCAGTAAGACAAAATTCAACCGAGAGATTGTAATTTTGACAGTAGAATGAATTTATTCTAAATCAAGCACAAAAAAAGCGCGAACCCAAAGGACTCGCGCTTTTTTTATCTCTGTCGAATTAACTGTTTAACTCACATAAGCCACCGACTTCACAGCGTCGATAATCTTCTTGGGATTCGGCAAAAACTCTTCGACAAAAGTAGGTGCGTAACCCAAAGAAACGTCTTTACTGTTCACGCGCACGACCGGCGCATCCAAGTAGTCGAATGCGTGTTTTTGCGCAATGTACGCCACCTCCGCGCTGACACCCGCAAACGGCCATGCTTCATCGACGACCACCAAACGGTTGGTCTTTTTCACACTGTCGATAATCGCCGCGTGGTCCATCGGGCGAATGGTACGCAGGTCGATCACCTCCGCGCTGATGCCGTCTTTGGCGAGTTCTTCCGCCGCTTTCAGGGCTTCGAGCACCATTTTATTGTAGCTGACAATCGTCACGTCCGTACCCTCGCGGCGCACGGCGGCTTTACCGATTTCGACGAGAATTTCGCCCTCGGGCACCTCGCCCGTGTGACCGTACAGCAACTCACTTTCCATCACACAAATCGGATTATCGTCACGAATGGCGGATTTCAACAAACCCTTTGCATCCGCCGGGTCGATGCAGGAAATGACCTTCAAACCCGGTGTGTTCGCCATCCAACTCTCGAAGGTTTGGCTGTGCTGCTGCGCCAACTGTCCCGCCGAACCCGACGGCCCGCGAAAAACAATCGGACAACCGAAATGACCCGCCGATTGTGACAAAGTCTTCGCAGCGTTATTCACGATTTGGTCGAATGCCAAAACCGCAAAATTCCAAGTCATAAACTCGACTATCGGGCGCAGACCGTTCATCGCCGCACCGACGCCGATGCCGGCAAATCCCAATTCGGTAATCGGCGTGTCGATAACGCGCTTCGCTCCGAATTCGTCCAACATTCCCTTACTCACTTTGTAGGCACCGTTGTATTCGGCGACCTCCTCGCCCATCAAAAATACGTTTTCATCGCGGCGCATTTCTTCGCTCATCGCATCGCGCAGGGCATCTCTTAATGTTGTTTCTGCCATTTTTTTTAAGACTTTAGATATTAGATTTTAGACGTTAGACTTCCGTTTTTACTTCTTCGTCTCTCTCGTTTTACTGTCGGGTGCAAATCTCGTCCGTTTTTTTCGGCTGCAAAAGTAGCTTTTTTTCGCCTTTTTTAACTCTGTTCCGACCGAAAAGTTTATTGATTGTGAATTTGTGAGGCGAAATGTGTTTTTTTGCGACCTTTGCTGATAGTTGGTGGATGAT